>CAZWZR010000083.1:0-6035 GCA_964638365.1 uncultured Thermotogae bacterium
TAACACTGATATTGAGGTGATGATTATAGGTTAAGCAAAAGAGGCTTCAAAGGTTCTTAACTGTCACAGTGTACGTTAAATATGTTAATTGATATCGACTTGTCAATTTTTATTAAACTTTATATAATCAAGGAGTGATTCACTTAAAATGAGAAAGCTGAGCCTACTTTCTCTCGTACTTTTGTTAGCCCTGACCGCAATCTCATTCTCCCCCACCGGTCAGGAGCCACTTAGATCAGACGGTTCATCCACGGTGTATCCGGTAGCAAATCTCGCAGCTTCGTACTGGAACTCCAACCCCCCGATAAGCGATAGCGAGTACTGGCCCGCGGAAGAATTTGGCATAGATACGGATAAGAACCTGGCCGATTACTGGGCAGGGTTATACGGACTTGAAAACTTCGGAGTCCAGGTAGGTCTTTCCCATTCCGGCGTTGGTTTGAGAAAGGTTTCTCAGGGTAACGTGGACATCGGAAACTCTTCTGCGGCGGCGAGGTTCGAATACCCCAACAAGACGGAAGAGGAGTTGAGTGGATATACAGCCCACAGGGTGGCTTACGATCGGCAAGCATTTTCCGTCTCCAGCGAAGTGTACGAGGCCGGCTGTGATAAGCTAACAAAAGAAGAAGTGGATGAGATATTTAAAGGCGAAATAGATAACTGGAAGGACGTAGGAGCTTGCGATTACGATGCCGACATTCAGGTCGTCGGCCGGGCGGTAGGCTCCGGAACCGAGACCATGTTCAGGGTAAATGTATTCGGGAACGCCGAGGTTTCCGGTCTTGACGGGGTGGACGTGAGACAGGGACAGAACCAGATGGTCAAGCAGACCCTGGTGAGTTCGGATAACGCCATTGGTTACCCGGGGATAGACTTCGTTACTGACGATAACCCCGCCATAGACGTGGTCTGGGACGACGGAAATACATATTCCATCGAGGACCGGGGCTGGCCCCTGGGAAGACCGCTTTACACCTACACCTGGGAGGGTACGAGCGACAAGGAGGCGGCTTTCCTGAGGATGATTCTGTCCGACTTCGGTCAGGAAATCTTCGTGAACAGGGGAACCGATTACTTTATGCTTCCGAAGGAAGAACAGGCGGAGGAGCTGGAAAAACTTCCGGATGTCGAATAATTTAGGTTTCTGGAGCATTAGGTCAAAAGTCGATTGATCAAAAAGCCCCCCGGGATTACCTTCTAACTTCCCGGGGGCCTAATTCTTTAACAACCAACAACGGTAAAGTGATGTTATCCTTTTTGAGTAAGCTTAAAAACCCGAAGTACCTGCTGGGCCTCGTCGTCATTGTTAGTTTTACGATCCTGTTCGGCTCCTTCGTGATCTTTCAGCGTTTTAACGTCTACCTGTTTGCCGTGGTCGCCATCGGAACGGTAATCGGGTGGATTCTTTACGAGGACTCCACCGCAAAGGCCCTCCTGTTTGCTGCCTCCACTTCGGCGGGAACGATCCTGGTGCTGATTGCCGCCTTCCTGTTTGCCAGAGGGTTACCTGCCTTTCAGAATGATCCAATTTTCTTCATCGTCGGGTCGGAGTGGCACGTCTATCGGGAGATCTACTCTCTGGGGCCGATGATATGGGGGTCCATTGTAGTTACCCTGGGTGCGACGATCATTGCAGCGCCTCTGGGTATCGGTGCCGCTATATTCATCGGAAAGTTCGCCCCTGAGTGGTTGAGGAGCATCTTGAAGCCGGCGATTGAACTCCTGGCGGGAATTCCGAGCGTCGTCTACGGGTTTATTGGTTTTATATTGTTGAACAAGGCGATAATGACTTATTTTGACATCTCGAACATGGGCCAGTACTTCGCACCGTCGATCATCCTTGGACTCATGGCTCTGCCGACGATAACTTCAGTCGCGGAAGACGCGATAGACGCGGTGCCCGAGCACATGGAAAAAGGAGCCCTTGCGCTCGGAGTAACCAGATGGCAGGCGATAAAAGAAGTCACTCTTCCATCGGCTTCTTCGGGGATAACTGCCGCTTTGATTCTGGGTATCGGCAGGGCGCTCGGCGAGACTATGGCGGTGACGATGATGATCGGACACAAGACGGCTTACCCGAACCCGCTTTTCGATATCTTCCAGCCCGGCGAGACGCTGACTTCTCTTATCGCTTCACAGATCGGTGAGGCCTCCGGACAGGCCGTCGACGCTCTGATGGGTGCCGGGCTACTGCTGTTTGGGGTCGTTCTGGTCCTTTCGGTTTCTTCGCGGTTGATTCAGAGTCGGCTGCAGAGGAGGTTTAAGAGAGGCTGATGGTCTCCGTGAGTGACAGAGTTTTGAAGAACGGGATGATGGGGATCTGGTTTTCCCTGTCGGGGCTATTTCTCTTTTTGTCCGGTCTTCTGGCAACGCATCCAGGTGTTCTGGACCCCGGAATCTTTTTCGGCTTCGGAATAGCCGTAATTGTGACCGTTGGACTGACTTTTCTGGCTTTTAATCTGGTGGATACCTATCAACCTCCTCTCGCTCATTTTGTCATATCTATTTTACTATTATCTCTGGGAGGAGTGGTCTTTACCTTTTTCCCCGATCAAGGCGTGGTTTTGCCCGGTCTGGAGGGTGATATCACCCCCATGCTGGCAAACATCTCCCTCTCGCTTATCGTTACTTTCGCCTCTACCTGGGCGGGCCTGCTGTTCCTTCGGGAGAACCCGGCACATAACAAGCAAAACGCAGTCAAGTACTTTACCTGGCTCTCCGTTTTAATTCCCCTTGGTGTGCTCGTTTTCTTCATCGGTTATACGATCACTGAGGGTTACTCGGCGATTAACTGGTACTTTATCTCTTCCGGTACCGATCTGATGAGAGGTCGGACCGGGATATTCCCGGCGATCATGGGAACTTTCTCCCTGATAATCGGGGCAACCGTCATGGCCGTCCCTCTCGGGGTAGGGGCAGCCGTCTTTCTCACGGAGTACGCAAGTCGGGGGTGGATAAAGCAGGTGGTTGGAGTTACTGCCGACTGCCTCTGGTCCACGCCGAGCATCGTTTTCGGCCTATTTGGCTTCGTTTTTCTCGTGCCCAGGATAACCGGCCATTCCACCCTTCTGGCAGGACAGATCGTACTTGCTGCCATGCTATTGCCGCTGACGATAGCGACCTCTACGGAAGCTTTGTCTTCGGTACCCGACGAATTCCGCAATGGAAGTCTGGCACTGGGAGCGAGCCGCTGGTGGACGATCAGAAAGGTAGTATTACCCTCGTCGGTACCGTCGATTATTACCGGTGTACTGCTGGGTATCGGTAGAATTGCCGGGGAGACGGCACCTATAATGTTGATTGCCGTAGCCTCAAATACTGAAGCGCCGCAATTCTTTACCGCTTCGCCGCCTTACTTTGACGCCGGTGCTTTATTTCAGGAAGTAGATGCCCTGCCGTACAGACTTTATTCGATTTACAAAGCCGGTGTCGGCGGAAGTATTCAGGAGGCCTGGGGGACCGCGATGGTTCTGATTACGATCGTATTGATGTTTTACGGCCTGGGCATCACAGTGAGAAGTTATTACAGAAGGGAGAGAGGTTGGTAAGGTGTGAGGGCGTTTTCCGAACTGAGAATACTTCTAATAGAGAAATAAAGGAGTTGAAATTGTTTCTATGAGTTCGGCCGAAACTAAAGTATCAGGACCGAAAAGAAAGGACGGATCAGCAGGGGACGAAGTCGCAGTCCGGATCGAGGACCTGGACGTTTACTACGGAACGGAGCAGGCGATTGACGACGTCTCCCTGGAAGTATTGAGGAAAAAGGTGACGGCCCTGATCGGCCCTTCCGGCTGCGGTAAATCGACGCTGCTGCGATCCATAAATAGGATGAACGACCTGATCGACGGGGCAAAGGTCGAGGGAACGATAGAGGTAGACGGTCAAGGGATCTATTCCAGCGATACTGAAGTCAGCAAGCTCCGTCAGAAAGTGGGTCAGGTCTTTCAAAAACCGAACCCCTTTCCCAAAAGCCTTTACGACAACATCGCATTCGGCCCCAGGGCTTACAGGCACCATCTGAGGAAGGAAAAAGGCTTAATGAGTTCTTTTACCGGCTTCTTCAGCTCCGGTGAAAAGAGCCCGATAGACGGCAGAGATATGGACGATGTCGTTAAAGACAGTCTTGAACAGGCGGCATTACTGGAAGAAGTCGAGGATAAACTGCACGAATCGGCAATGGACCTGAGCGGGGGGCAGCAACAGAGGTTATGCATTGCCAGGGCACTGGCTACAAAGCCCGAGATCATTCTGATGGACGAACCTACTTCCTCTCTGGATCCCATCTCAGCTGGTAAGATAGAAGACCTGATTGATGAACTGAGCCAGGATTATACGGTTCTGATAGTCACCCACAACATGCAGCAGGCCGCCCGAATTTCCGACAAAACTGCCCTGCTCTGGCTGGGAGAACTAATTGAAATGGACAAAACGGAAGAGATATTCGAAGACCCGGACAGGGAAATTACGGAAAAATACATAACGGGAAGAGTTGGCTGATTTTTAGCCCCCGCCACCTTTTCAGCACTTTTTCAGGACGATTTCCCCGATAATTCTCCAGAGCCCGTGCTCGACGTCTTCTGAGGATTCTCCGGAAACTATCACTATTAAACTCGAGCCCTTCCAGTTCGGGAATCTCTCCTTTAGAGCCTTGAAAGCATCTCGGTTTATATCCTCGAGGAGGTCGTCGGAATTGAGGAATTTCATCTCTTCATCTATTTCCAGCAGTATCGCCCCCTGGGCTCCCTCCCTGATTGCCAGGTCCCTGAGGCTCCAGGCCGATCCCGAGAACTCTTCCACCTTGTCCAGCAGTGCGGCACGGGAAATCTCCCCCATGGTCAGTTCGGGTAGATCTACTTCCCTTACGCGGAGAACTGACTCCAGTAATGGACCGAAAGCCAGCCTTCCCATATCGGAAAGGCTGGTGCCTCGTCTGTCCATTTCGACTATCCCTTCCGACTGCAGGTGTTCGAGAACCGTTCTGACTGAACTCTCCGAGGCTCCGACCTGTTCCGTCAGTGTTCTTCGCCCTTTAGGACCTTCTTTGAGCAGGTAAATCAGCTCGGATCCCAGAGGATTTCTCAGAATTTTCGCCATTGGCTTAAACTATCCCTTTATCCCGTTAATCCAGAAATTTCAGGACCGATATCTCCACGTCCCTGATTATTTCGAACGACGTATCGCCCTGCCAGAGCCCCTGAAACAGGCCGGGCTTTTCCGGAGCGAAAGCCATCAGATCGTACCTTCCCTCCTTGGCTTCCTTGAGCAGTTCCGTGGTCAGGTCGCCAATTCTGTGACGGAGCTCCGCCTCGATGCCCCTCTCCGAGAGAACCTTTCTTGCCTGTTTAATATGCTCCTCTTCCTCGACGTCGTAGTTACGTCGGACTTCGGCCAGACCTTCTTCGTCTTCGGTGGAAGTGTAGCCGTCGAAATGAGGATGACCTTCTTCCCTGATTGAAAGGAAGGTCACCAGGGGCTTGGAGTGCTCCAGAAATTCACTCATGAAACGAGCCAGCTTGACACAGCGCTCCTCGTCCTCCGGGACGTGAAACAACACCCGTTCGCAGGAATCGAGTTTCCCTTTGTGGATGAGGACCGGGAGATTGGTTTTCTTGAGTAGAGGTTTTGCGTGGGCGCCAAGCACTTCTTTGCTGAACCCGCCCCGCCCGAAAGAGGTCAGCGCGAACAGATCGAAGTCACCTTCGGAAAGCTGATCATCTATTTCCTCGACCGGATCGCCGGAAGCGGGGGAAGTTATGATGTCGAGTTTCGTTTTGGAGAAGATCTCCCGCGCCTTATCAAAGGCCTCGGTTTGTTCGACGTGTGGAAGCTGTTCTCTCTGTTCTTCTGCCAGATCCCGTCTACGTTTCTCATCGACTTCTGAGCTTTCCTCGGTTACGTAAATTATATTTAGTTCGTCGACGCGTTCGTTGAGTAGACTCTTCAGATATACCAGGGCACTTTCGTCCTCTTCCCTTCCCTGGCTGTAGTAAAGGACGTTTAAGCCCATGATCGGTTTCTCACCCGGAATGAAAGTA
>CAZWZR010000083.1:6135-7197 GCA_964638365.1 uncultured Thermotogae bacterium
TTCCACCAGACGGCTACTACTAGAAACAGAATACCGAATGCTGCCCCTGTCATCAATGCTCCCGCCCTGAGAAAATCCCCCGGTTCTACGTAGCCGGAGGAGTAAATTATCGCGTTTGGCGGCGTTGCGATAATAAACAGGAACCCGAAAGAAGAGGAAACGGCGGTAAGAAGTGCCACGAATACGGGATCGAGGTTACTGTACTGGCTCAACTGGAGTGTAATTGGTCCAACCACGCTGGCTGCCGCCGCACCGCTCATCAGGTTTGTCATTGCAGCCGAAATGGCGGAAACCCCCGCAGCTATCGGTCCCGGTCCGGTCAAGTTCAGCACCTCCTGGATGAAGTTCATGACGTGGTTTGCTATCCACCCGGCGGCACCGGTCCTGTTGAGCAGTGAGCCCATGCTGAGCGCCCCCATATATATGACTATGACCCCCCAGTTGACTCCACGCTGGTAGTCTTCCCATTCTACCAGGTTGAATGCGAGGTAGAGAAAGGCGCCCAGAAGCGCGATGATTCCTATCCCAATTCGAGAGCCGGCGGTAATCCAGAGCGCAAGCGTAAGGGCAAAAATCAACAGAGTGAGCCAGGTTTCACCGGTAACTTTCCTCTCCTGAAGCTCCTCCCTGAGACCGGAAACGGCCAGGGAAAGGTCGACCACCTCCGGTTTGAACGTGTAACTCAGCACGAGAGATGTCAGCGGAATCATCAGGATGGTGATCGGAAGCGCCAGGACCATCCAGTAACCGAAAGATATCTCGAAGCCCGTTATCTGGTCGAGCAGGCCGATGATGACGACATTTCGCCCGCCCCCCGGCGGAGCGTAAAGCCCACCGATCGATGCCCCGTAGGCGACCGAAAATAGCAGGAACTTGCCCAGATTTGCGATTTCTTTCTCGGTCTCCTCTTCAGTGGTTTTCAGCAGGGAAATGACCAGTGGCGTCAGGGCGGCAGCAACGACGTGGTCGGCCATGAACCCGGCCAGCAGGGCGGTACTTGTGATTATAGCGAAGCCTATTCTCCTGGCGTTACCTCCGAGCTTGTTTATCAGGATCAATACC
>CAZWZR010000084.1:0-7110 GCA_964638365.1 uncultured Thermotogae bacterium
AAACTGAGGTTTAAACCGGCCATCACAGCGGGGCTGGAAAGCCCCGCCTATCGAAAAATTGTAGTGGTGAAAGAATTGAGCATAAATAACAAGTAGAGTAGTTGACAGGATACTCCCTTTCCCTATAAATTGTGGTAGGCGAAAAGTACCTACGACCATTAAAGGGTACTGCAGTGGAAAATAGCTGCTCAGAATAAGCTCGAATCTCAAATTAGAGGTCTTAAAACGGGAGAAAAGTTTTGTTAATTTTGACGATTTACTTACAAGTTATGAAAGACGTGTCTGGGAGCCAATAAGAAAAATGTTCGACGTTAAGAGCGTGCGAAAAGATTTTCCCGCACTCAGAAGCCAGGATATCGTCTACCTCGACAATGCCGCTACTTCCTTTACCCCCGAGCCCGTAACCGACGAACTAATTGATTATTACCATCGAAACGGAACGAGCGTCCATCGCGGCATATACAAAAGGGCCGAAGAAACGACCCGGAAACTGGAAAAATCTCGAGAAAAGACCGCGGACTTTATAGGGGCCGACTCAAGCCGTGAAATCGTCTTTACCAAGAACTGTACTGAATCCCTTAACCTCCTGGCGTATTCTTTCCACCACTGGAGCGAGAAACGGGGCAAAATACTTGTCACTGAAATGGATCACCACAGCAATATCCTGCCCTGGAAGATAATGGCGGAGGGCTCGAACAGGTTCGAGCTGGAATTCGTAGATGTAACCAGGAACGGCCGCATCGACATGGAAGATTACGAGAACAAGCTCTCTCTTGATACCGTGGCGGTGGCCTTTCCCGGGGTTTCAAACGTTATCGGTGCTTATAACCAGGTAAAAGAGCTGACGAAACTGGCTCACGATAACCACACCCTGGTAATAGTGGACGGCGCTCAATGGTTGCCCCACAGAAAATTCGATATTCCGGAATACGACGTAGATTTTCTGACTTTTTCGGCCCATAAGATGCTCGGTCCGACCGGGCTGGGTATCCTGTACGGAAGAGAGGACTTACTGGAAAGAATGCCTCCTCCGTTTGGCGGTGGCGAGATGGTCCGAAGCACCACGAAAGAGGAGACTACATGGAATGACGTCCCCCAGAAATTCGAAGCGGGAACTCCACCAATCGCACAGATCATAGCTTTTGGGGCGGCGCTGGACTACCTTAATGAATTGGGGCTTTCGGCAGTCAAAAAGCACGTGGATTCGCTCACGGAGAAAGCAATAAATCTACTGTCAAAAATTCAGGGGGTCGAAATCTACGGGCCGAAAGAAGGTGAAGACAGGGGCGGGTTAGTCTCTTTCAACTTAAAAGGAGTTCACCCACACGATTTAGCCGCGTCGCTGGACTCCATCGATAACATAGCCATCCGTGCAGGGCTTCACTGTGCTCAACCTCTACACGAAGCAATGGAGCTAAACGCAACGTCTCGGGCAAGTTTTTACGTCTACAACGAGGAAGGAGAAATCGATCGACTGGCCAGAGCGATACGCGAAGCAAGAAAGATATTCGGTGGTGAAAAATGAACGAGGAAAGACCCCGGATTTACGACCAGAACCTGATGCATCATTACCAGGACCCTCACAACAGAGGTAAATTAAAGGACCCTGATCTACGGGCTTCCGCGGAAAATCCCAACTGTGGCGACAAAATTACCCTGGAGCTAAACTTAAAAGACGGCACGGTAAGGGATATCAAGTTCGATGGTCAGGGTTGTGTGCTTTGCATTGGTTCGGCCTCCATATTAACCCAGATTGTCCGGGGATTGAACCTGGAGGAAGTCAAGGGCCTTAACCTGGACGACCTCCGGGCAAACATGAACGATCCAAATAGACAGAGAGAGAACTGTATGTCCGTAGCACTAAACGCCCTCCATAAAGCCCTGTCCGAGGAAGGGTAAAGGCAACAGAAAAGCATTTCTCAACAGGTCTTGCAGTCTCGGCAGGATTTTCAATAGCACTCTTCTCCCGCCAAAAAAAGTTTTCTTCAATAGTATAAATGCGGTAAAAAAAGAAATTACTTCTTTCGAACTTCAGCATTCTCACGTTCTTAAAAGGGTATTTAATAGTATACCGGTTGTATATAAGTTACGCGGATTCCCCGTTTTTTCTCTTGAAATAGCAATTGTGATGCCTTAGTTTCAAAGGGAAAGTGAACACCTTCACGTTAGGGTTTGAGGGGGGGCCAACCAGGCGGTTAAGGAAGGCACGAATTTAGCCCAACACGCCAGACGGGAGTTGAAATATTAATGATGTATATCTCTCAATTAACAGTCAATCTAACTTCAAAATTACTCCCTTATCCAGCTTTTGTGAAAGGTTTTATCCGTAGTTTAACCCCGCTATTCCCCTCATCAAAGCGAGACGCGGTATTACAGAATACCTCAAGAAAATCCAGCGTCTTCATTGGATACTCCGCACAGGTGCTGGATAGACCGATGAACTCGGACCGCGAAACCAAAGAATAACTGGGAGGCAAAATGAAAGTAATTAATAAGAGCGATTTCAGTAAATTTGTCGACGATTTAATTGAGAACGACGAAAGAGAAGTGGTGGGAGCTCAATCCAAGAGCAGCAAATTCGCCTTTGACCCTCTTCAGTCAGCTGAAGACCTGCGGCTGGACTACGATGTAACCATCCTGCCGCCGAAAAAGTACTTTATGCCTCAAAGGGAAACCCTGGTCGAGTACAACTTAAACGAAGGGGAAACAACTCCGGTAAACCAGGTAGTGCCCAGAATAATTATGGGAGTACATCCGTATGACCTCGTTGCTATTGAACAAATGGACAAGGTATTTGAGGATACGCACGAGGACCCGTACTACCTGGAAAAGAGAAGACAGTCGGTACTGGTCGGGGTAAATATGATCAACGTTTCGGACTGGTCTTTTGCCCATACTATGGGGACCGCGACTACCGATACCGGTTATGACCTGATGCTGACTGATATCGGGGATAGATATGCAGTAGAAGTCGGCTCTTCCAAGGGAAGTGACCTCCTGGAAAAGGCAGGTAGTGCTGCTGAGGACATTACACCCGAAGGAATTAAACAAGTTAAGGAGTACAAAGAAGAATTACCGAAGAAATTCAGAGATGATCCTGAATTCGATCCATTTGAACTCCCTTCGCTCATGAAAGAGTACTACGGTAAGGACGAATTCTGGGAAGAGAACGCCGAGGATTGTCTCAGCTGTGGAACCTGTAACCTAGTCTGCCCGACGTGTTACTGCTTTGACGTCCAGGACGTCAACGATATTTCCCTGTCAGAAGGGGAAAGGTTAAGAACTTGGGATGGCTGTATGCTGGAGGCTTTTGCCGAAGTAGCCGGGGACGAAAACTTCAGGGAAGAAAAGGCCGCACGCTATCGACACAGGTACATGAGGAAAGGGAGATACATGTACAACAGATACGGTGATATAGCCTGTGTCGGTTGCGGCAGATGCTCCAAACAATGCCTTCCGGATATAGCCGATCCGGTCGACGTATTCAACCAAATGAAGGAGGGAACGTCATGAACGCGGAAGATAACCTTTACAATCCTCAAAAGGCAAGGATCATTGGAAAGAGGAAACTTACTACCGACACCAAGATGTTCGAACTGGAACTCGAGAACGGAGAGGAATTAAACCAGAGCCCCGGTCAGTTTGTCGAACTATCTATTCCCGGCGTAGGAGAAGCACCGATTTCCGTAACTTCGTCACCCACCAGGGGAGTCTCTTCGTTCGAACTCTGCGTAAGGGCAGTAGGTAACGTAACCAATGCCCTGCACGAGAAGTCAATTGGGAGTACAGTAGGGGTAAGGGGACCTTACGGAACTGGATTCCCCACGGAAGAGCTCAAGGGTCAGGATCTGCTATTTATCGCAGGTGGGCTTGGCATAGCACCGCTGAGATCCCTGATAAATTACGTACTGGATAACCGGGACGATTACAACGACGTCAATATTCTATATGGCTGCAAGAGGCCCTGCGAACAGATGTTCGAGGAGGAAGTAGACAACTGGGCCAGGCGACAGGATATCTATCACGAAGCAACCGTGGACTTCTGCCCCGACAACGTCTGCTGGGGAGGAAATATTGGTGTCATAACGGAGCTCATTCCCGGTGTAGACATCGATTTGGACAATACTTACGCCGTAGTATGCGGTCCCCCGGTCATGTACAAGTTCGTGCTGGAAGAGCTGGATGAGAAGGAATTACCAGACGAGCAGATATACCTATCGCTGGAAAGAAGGATGAAATGCGGGCTTGGGAAGTGTGGTCACTGCCAGATCAACGGGGCGGAAGAAGTGCTCTACGCCTGTCAGGATGGCCCGGTATTTAACTACGATAGAGTGAAGGGTTTTGAGGAGGCCGTATAATGAGCAAACCAAGAGTAGCTTTCTTTGATTTCGCGGGCTGCGAAGGAGACCAGCTTCAGGTAGCCAATCTGGAAGAGAAACTCCTCGACCTACTGGATCTGGTCGAAGTCGTAAACTTCCGGGAAGTAATTTCCCAGAAGTCCGATGACTACGATATAGCCTTCATCGAAGGGTCAATTGCTTCGGATCACGACGCGGAAAGGTTGAGGGAGATAAGAACGAACGCCGGAATAGTAGTAGCTCTGGGTTCTTGCGCCGCCATCGGTGGAATAAATTCGATTCGAAATTCTCAGAACCCGGAACTGGTGGAAGAAAGGGTCTACGGCGACGACGCGGACAAGATAAATGCCTGGGACAAGGCCAAAGCAGCGGACGCCGTAGTGGAAGTAGACCACTACGTCTATGGATGTCCGATAGATAAAGACGAATTCATCCACGTAGTGGAATCACTGGTCCAGGGGAAAGAACCGAAAATTCCTACTTATCCCGTCTGTGTGGAATGCAAGATGAACGAAAACGTCTGCGTGTTCGCACGGGAAAGGGAGACGAAACGGTTATCCTCCAGCGAGAGGGAAATGCAGACCCCAGGTGAAATGCAGGCAGAACAGGGACCATTCTGTCTCGGTCCGGTAACTCGAGCCGGCTGTGACTCCAAGTGCGTTAACGAAGGGACGACTTGCTGGGGCTGCCGTGGACTTGTGGATACTCCCAACGAAAACGCCCATAAGAAGGTGCTGGATAAACACGGGTTGACCGTGGATGAAGTTATAAATAAATTCAACCTTTACTTTGGCTGGCAACAGGAGGAAAGAAATAATGAGTGAAGAGAAGGTTAACGTCGACGTAGAATATCTTACACGAGTGGAAGGGCACGGAAATATAAAGGTAAACGCGCAGGATGGCCAGATCGAAAAGTGCGAGTGGCAGGTAGTAGAGACACCGCGCTACTTTGAATCCATGGTCGTGGATCACAGCTGGAAGGAACTGCACCACATTACTTCCAGGATATGTGGTATCTGTTCCATAGGCCACACTCTGGCATCTCTCAAGGCCACCGAGGCCGCTCTGGGTGTGGAAATTTCCGAACAGGACAAACTTCTGAGGAAGCTGGCCCTCCACGCAGAAAACATGCAGAGCCACGTCCTCCACGTAGGTTATCTGGCCCTCCCCGATTTGATGGGTGAGGGATCGGTCATTCCTCTGGCGGATTCTCATCCCGAAGAACTGAAAACCGTAATAAGGCTACACAGACTTGCAAACGAAATGTCGGACATGGTCTGTGGCCGGACTACCCACCCACAGAGGTTGATCCCGGGAGGGTTTTCGAAGATACCGACCGAGGACGAACTGCGCCAGCTGAAAGGGAAGCTGAAGAATTCCTTCAACGACTTGATGGCGGTCGCTGACCTCTGCGAGGAAAAAGCGGACGAATTTCCGGATTTCTCCCGGGAGACTGAATTCATTTCTCTTACGAACGAAGAGGAATACGCTTTCTACGACGGTCAGATACGTTCTACTGACACGGGTGTTTCGCCAGTAGTAGATTACAAGGACCTAACCAACGAGTACGTTGTAGAACAATCCACTGCCAAGTACGCTCGCAACAACAGGTCTTCCTACATGGTGGGAGCACTGGCCAGGCTCAACAACAATTACGACCAGCTTTCACCGATGGCCAAAGGCGTTGCGGAGAGATTCGACCTCACGCCGGTCAACCATAATCCGTTCATGAACAACATAGCTCAGCTGGTAGAAGTCGTGCACAACGTCCGGGATTCGATAAACGTAATCGATACGATCCTGGAAGATGGCCTGGAGCCTCAGGACGACTACTACGAACCGGAGATCGACGTTCAGGCCGGTCGAGGTATAGGGGCAGTTGAGGTACCCAGAGGTATATTATTCCACGACTACACTTACAACGAAGAGGGGACCTGCACTGCCGGTAACTGCGTTATTCCGACGAATCAGAATCACGCAAATATTCAGAACGACATGGAACAGCTGGCTCCAAGCCTGATGAGTCAGGAGAAACCCGAAGAGGAGATCGAACTCAACCTGGAGATGCTTGTCAGAGCCTACGATCCATGTATTTCCTGTTCGACCCATCAACTTGACGTGGAGTTCGTAGAATAGTCCGAAAGGAGGACAGTGAGAAAGTTAGGCGTACTCGGGATAGGTAATACGCTAAAGGGAGACGATGGAATCGGTCCCGTACTGGTAAATCGATTGAAAGAAGAGGACATCCCCGGCGAAGTCGAATTTCACGAAGTCGGCACGTCGGGGATGAATATTCTACATTATTTAAAGGACCTGGATTCGGCGGTTATAGTCGACGCACTGAGAAGCGAGGGTGAGCCAGGCGACTCGATATTCTTTAGCCCGGATGACGTAGAGGAGGATATAGAGGTCAGAAGCACCCACGACGCCAACCTTCTGGAAGCGATCGAACTTTCGGAAACGGTTGGGGAACGCCCGGAAGAGATCGTTATTATGGGGATTATTCCCGAGGACATTTCGATCAGGGACGAACTTTCTCCTTCACTACAGGATAAATTGCCGGAACTGGAAGAAAAATTACGGGAGGAGGTCCTATCACTAATGGAAGAGGGGAGTAACTCCAGAGGAGAGGGATAAATAGGAAAATCCGGTACAAAAAATGACATTTAAACCAAACATCACAGCGGGCTTAGAAAAGCCCGCCTATCGAAGAAAGTTTCGAGGGGATAATTTTACAAGAACAACGATAGCT
>CAZWZR010000085.1:0-7083 GCA_964638365.1 uncultured Thermotogae bacterium
TTTTAACCAGCAAACCCAGCTTCCAGGGAGGTATCCACCCTCCGGATAACAAACTAACCAGGGAAGAAAAGATAGAAGAGGTAGAACCGACCGGGAGTCTGGTGATACCACTTCGACAACACATTGGAGCTCCAGCTGGACCTATTGTAGAAGAAGGGGATCATGTCAAAAAGGGCCAGAAGGTCGGTGAGGCACAGGGATTCGTATCAAGCCCTGTCCACGCACCTGCTTCCGGGGAAGTAGAAGAGATAGGTGATTTCCCCCATCCTTCGGGGACCATGGTGCCGGGGGTAAAGATCAACCCGGACGGCGAAGACGAGGCAGTGGACTTCTCCGAAGCCGATCCCGAGGACCTACCCGATAACGAAGTACTGGAGAAAATTCAGGACGCCGGGATCGTCGGTATGGGAGGAGCGGCCTTCCCAACTCATGTCAAACTCAGCCCCCCGGAAGATAAAGAAATAGACACTCTGATCATAAACGCCGCCGAATGCGAACCGTACTTAACCGCCGACTTCCGCCTCATACTGGAAGAAACGGAGGGTCTGCTTAGTGGTACCCGGCTAATAGCCGACCTACTCGGTGTCGACAGGGTTTACTTTGGAATAGAAGACAACAAACCCGAAGCCGCGAGGACGTTAGAAGAGCAAACTGACGACTGGATGGAAGTATCCGTTTTAGAGACCAAGTACCCCCAGGGCTGGGAAAAGACGCTTATCCAGGCTCTTACGGGACGGGATGTGCCGATTGATGGTCTCCCGCTTGACGTAGGAGTAGTAGTTCAGAACGTAGGAACGGTGAACGCCGTCTGGGACGCGGTGCGGTACGGAAAACCTCTAATCGAGAGAGTGGTAACTGCCACTGGTAATATCGACCAGCCGGGTAACTACAGCGTGAAAATAGGTACTTCATGGGAAGATCTGGTCAACCAGTTAGGTGGTCAAAAAGATACCGAGACGGCCAAATTGGTCGATGGTGGACCAATGATGGGGGATACACAGCCAAACCAGGCCAGCCCGATCGTAAAAAGCACGTCGGGTCTACTGGCACTTGAGGAAAAGTCGGCCGTGAAAAGAGATCCTTCCCCCTGTATAAGGTGTGGAAAATGCGTCGACGTCTGCCCGGCAGGGTTACTGCCTACCTCCATCTATAAGAGCGTAAAATCCGGGGATATAGAGGACGCAGAAGAGCTAGATGCAATGGCTTGCTGCGAATGTGGCTCCTGCACTTACGTCTGCCCAAGCGAGATTCCGCTGGTTCAATGGATCGTTCAGGGCAAAGGTGAAATAGAACAGAGGGAAAGCGAGGAAAGTTAGACTGAACCGGTAGTTGAATTAACGGAAGTCCCACAATTTCTTTCAAGTAGTTCCTGTATTTCAGCTCTCTGCGTACTTTGAGCGGCCAGACTTCTGTCGTAAATGACGAGCCCAGCCAGGCTCAAAACAAAGAGAAACCCGGCAGTACCTCCCTGAAAAGGGGTAGCGTAATCTCCCGCGAAAAGCAATTCGCTGAGCAGGGTTCCAATTCCCAGACCTCCGATCAGCGCGAAGGCGGGTATCCCGAATACTATGAACGCGACTTTACCGAAACTCCTCGGCTCTATCTCCACCTCGACCCGGTCACCCTTATCGACTCCTAGGGGATCGCGAGCCGTAACTTCAAAGGAGTTGCCGGAACCACCACAGGTCCCCTCACAATCTTCACAATCCAGGTTTTCAAATACCGTGACTTTGACCCCGTCGGGGTTCCTCTCAGTGACTAAACCCTCTCTCAGCTTGACGTCCTTACTCATCAGCCGATTCAGAAGGCCCTTCCGGTCCCTGAAAGCGAATTATACAGCCCGGGGGGCATTTATCTATGATTGTATCGAAGTCCGAATCCTCGTCCACTTCCGCGTAATCCATGTGAGACAGGTTATCCTCGACCTCAAAGACCCCATCAGGTCCCATCTTCTCGCATAGGCCACAGCTGATGCAACCGACCTCGCATTTCTCCCGGACCACCGTTCCATCGTCCTCGGAATTACAGGCGACTTTGACGAAATCACCGGCCAGATCGACTTCCTCAATAGCGATAATATCTCTCGGACAAGCTTCCACACAGTTGCCACAGGCCGTACAGGCATCCGGATCAACCACGGGTAGACCGTCCTCCATATCTATGGCGTCAAACGGACATGCCGCCTCACAATCTCCGTAACCTAGGCATCCGTACTCGCACTTCATGTCCCCACCGGTCGTCAGCTCCGCGGTCCGACACTTCTCCACACCCTCGTAATTTCCCGTCCGCTTCTTTTCTTCAGTACCGGCCCCACAATGGACGACCGCCAACTTCGCTTTGCCGGGTGCGGCGGATACCTCTATACCCAGAATATCGGCCACCTTCTCCGCGACTTCCTCCCCGCCCGGCACACAGCTATCCGGAGGTGCATCGCCTTCTGCAACGCCTTTTGCCAGTTGCTGGCAGCCGGGATACCCACAGGCCCCGCAATCCAGGCCGGGCAGAACTTCTTCAATTTCCGTCACCTGGGGATCCTCTTCTACTTTTAGCTTGTTGTGAGCAAACCCGAGCAAGCCGGCAAAAAGTAACCCAAGGCCGGCCATTGTAGCGGAAGAAATTATTACTACTGGTCCGAACATAACACTCACCTAAGTTGGTACCAATCCGGAAAAACCCATAAAAGCCAGGGCCAGCAATCCAGCAACAAGCAGAGTAATCCCGGTTCCCCGGAACGGTTTCGGTATATCTTCTTCGTTCAATTCTCCTCTTATTCCAGCCATAATCACCAGGGCCAGAGTAAATCCAACTCCGGCTCCAAAACCGAATACGGCCGATTCCACGAAATTATACTCGCGCAATACCATGAACAAGGCCAGCCCCAGCACGGCACAATTGGTAGTAATTAAAGGAAGGTAGATCCCGAGAGTCTCGTAGAGTTCGGGCAGGTACTTCTTCAAAAACATCTCCACTAACTGGACCAGCGAGGCTATAACGAGAATGAACGAAACGTACTCCAGAAACTCCACACCAAAAGCCTCGAGAATGAAGGTGTTTATATTCCAGGTCACTATCGCGGTCAGGGTCATGACGAAAGTCGTCGCTATCCCCATCCCAAAAGCGCCCTCCATCTCGTCCGATACTCCAAGGAAGGGACAAATTCCCAGGAAGTAGTGCAGGACGAAGTTCTGTGTCAGGACTATCGCGACAAATATAAATATTAGGTCCATTTTTACTCACTCTCCGACAATTTATGGAACAGGGCAACCAGCAGACTCAGACTGATGAATGCCCCGGCCGGCTGAACCATAATGATCATCGACTTGTACCATGTACCCAGGACCTGGGCTCCGCCGATCGTTCCCTGGTAAAACAGTTCCCTGACGCTCCCAAGAACGACCAGGGCAAACACGAAGCCAACGCCCATCCCGAGATTGTCCATGAAGGTCTTACCGACCGATTGTTTCGAGGAGAAGGCCTCCTGACGGCCCAGTATGATACAGTTTGTAACGATCAAAGGGAGATAAGGGCCGAGTTGACTGCTTATTTCCGGAATATGAGCCTCGAAGAGAAGTTTTACCACCGTGACAAACGAGGAAATGATTATCATGAAGCTCGGAATCCTGACCTGGTCCGGAATTAGCTTCCGCAGAGCAGATACCACGAGTCCGGAGGCAACCAGAACAAAGGTCGTAGCGAGACCCATTGACAGACCGTTTATCAGGGACGTAGTTACGGCCAGGGTGGGACACATACCCAGAACCTGGACAAAAACAGGGTTTTCCTTCCAGATACCTTTCACGAACTCTTTTATCATCTCACTCACCCTCGGATAGAAGTCCCCGGACCCTGCCAAGCTCGTCGTTAATTATATCGACTACGGCCTGAGATGATATCGTCGCCCCGGTAATCGCCTGAATCTCGCCTCTGTCCGGTTCTTCAGACTTCACTAGACCGACATTACCTTCGGCGTCAAGACCCCTGAACTGGTTCTTGAAATCCTCTCCCCGAATCTTTCCACCGAGTCCCGGCGTTTCTTCGGACGCAAGTATCTGTATCCCCTTTATTTCCTCCAGTTCGGTTCCAACCCCCACCATAAGCTCAATCGTCCCCTGATAACCGCCACCGCTTGCGGTAAAGGCGTAACCCACCAGATCTCCGGAGGAATCGTAGGACTCGTAAATGACCTTATCATCTACCGTCGTTTCCTCGTAATCCTCCGTCGGCTGAAGTACGTAAAACACGGCTTCACGCAGCGCTTCCTGTTCGTTCTGTTTGATCAGGGGGTCCGTGTAGTTGGAAACCATCGAAAGACCGATTCCGCTTATCAATCCAAGCAGGGTCAACGTTAGGATCATCTTGGTTATCCTGTTCACCCTTTACCACCGCCAAGCGGCGTGGGGGTAGTGAACCTGTCGATCAGTGGCCGAAAAGCGTTCATCAGCAGAATGGAGTACATGACGCCTTCCGGATAACCACCCCAGATCCGGATAACTACGGTTATGACGCCGACGCCGGCCCCGAAAATCCACCTACCACCCTTCGTAATCGGCGAGGTAGTGGGATCAGTTGCCATGTAGATCGCCCCGATCATGAACCCACCTGCCAGTGCGTGAAAGAGAGGTGAGCCGTATTCTCCCGGGTTGATCCACCAGAGTACTCCGGTCAAAATCAGTAAAGACGTAAAGGCAGAAACCGGAATTCTCCAGTCCATATAACCCTTCCAGAGAAGGTATAGACCCCCAAGCAGCAGGGCTAGGGCGGAAGTTTCTCCCAGCGAACCGTAAATGTTTCCAAGAAACAGGCGCCCAAGCGGCGTATAGATGTTGTCGAACTTGGCCGCGGCAAGAGGTGTAGCGGAGGTAACAGCGTCAAACCCGACTGGTTTCGTCCACGTCGTTAACAACACGGGATAAGCAGAGACCAGAAAGGCTCGACCGATCAGGGCGGGGTTAAAAATGTTCTTTCCCAGCCCGCCGAAGAGCTGTTTTCCGATAACTATAGCGAAGACGCTGCCAAGACCAGCTGCGTACAGCGGGATCTCAGGGGGCAAAACCAGAGCAATTAGAATTCCCGTAACGAGAGCACTGTTATCGGATAGGTCGACGTCCCTGCCAAGGATCCATTGCATCAGTGCTTCGGAGCCGAGACTGGTCAAAATCGTCGTAAGTAGCAAAAATACGGCATCGAACCGGAAATAATATATGGCAGCCCCGACGGCAGGCAAAAGAGCAAGCACGACCCCGCGCATTACCTCCGAGGTCTTCGTGCCGGTATGTATATGAGGTGAATACGAGGTTCTATAGTTTGAACTCTGATCGTTTTCCATTCGATAAACCTCTTATCATGAATTTACTCTATACACTACCCTGGTAATCGGCATGCTACTATCAACGATATCGAGGACGATATCAAGGGCTATTGTAGCCCCCGGGCGAAGCTATTTTGCTTGCACTTATAATAACGAACGACCTTTTCATAGACAACCGTCTCTGGGGGGACTAGCCACCAGGAATAGTTTATGGTTGCGCTGAACAACGTGTTGAGTTCAGTATCGCAGGGTTTCGGGCCGGTTTCTTCTGCCTTCCAACCTGATTTTATCTAAATCGAAGAGAACCGCTACTGATTCTTCATCGGGGTTGGTAATGAATAGCTGGAACGAGACCTGATCAGTATCTATTGTTATAGTGTGAAGTAGAAAGTATCCAGCGAATTTAAATCTAGGGAGGTAAACATGAAATCCAATTCGGTAATCGAGACGATAAAGGAACGCCGCAGCATATTTAGGTTTAAGGACGAAGAAGTCGATCAGAATTCGATAGAGACAATTCTTGAAGCCGGACGCTGGGCTCCTTCCTTTGCCAACCTCCAGCCCTGGAAGTTCGTGGTCGTTCAAGACGAGGATATCAAAAAGAGGCTACACGAATTAGCCGCCAAAATTACTCTATTCCGCGAAGGATTAGAAGAAGCCCCGGTCGTATTTGCCGTGGCTGTGGACGAGGAAGAGGATCCGGACCACTATATCGAAGCCGGTGCGGTGGCAACTCAGAACATGGCCCTGGCTGCAAAGAGCCTCGGGCTATCGTCGTACTGGATAGGTCTCTTCGATATAGAGAACGGAAGAGGTTCGGCGGAAGAGGAGGCGAAAGAAGTCCTGGAGATCCCCGATAATTACAGGTTAATATCCCTCCTGCCCGTCGGGATCTCCGACCAAAAGAAGCATGGCGAGAGGAAGGACCTGGAGGAAATAGTTATAAGAAAGTAACCCAATACTATTTAAAAGAGGGGTTAAAATGGATCTTCAACTGAACGGTAATGCAGCCATAATAACTGCTTCGAGCAGCGGGCTTGGTAGGGCCTCGGCCAAAGCCCTGGCTAAAGAAGGTGTGAACGTGGTAATCAACGGTAGAGATGAAGGGAAACTGGATTCAACAGCCGAGGATATCGAAGGTTCGACGGCTTCTGAAGTGGTTTCAGTTCAGGGGGATATAAAGGAAAGAGCTACGCTGGAAGAGCTGGTCAGCACGGCAATAGAAAAGTTTGGAAGGCTGGACCACCTCGTAACGAGTGCTGGAGGCCCACCGAGCGGGAAGGCACTGGAAACGGAAGAATCTGACTGGTACGAAAGCTTCGACCTCCTCGTTATGAGCGTATTCCGGCTCGTCAAAGAAGCCTCCCCTTATTTGAAGCAGGGCGGGGGCACGATAGTCAATATAACTTCCCGGACCGTCAAAGAAGCCCTGGACTCTCTCGTGCTCTCAAATTCCGTCAGAATGAGCGTCGTTGGTCTGGAAAAGACCCTATCGCGGGAACTGGCCCCGGAAGTCAGGGTTAACGCCGTTCTTCCCGGCCCTCATAAAACCGGGAGGATCGACGGCCTAATTGACCAGGCGATAGAACGGGGCGAGATAGAGGACCGGGAAGAGGGGTTACAACAGTGGAGCAAAAACGTTCCAATGGACCAAATCGGTGATCCCAAGGATCTTGGTAGCCTGGTTGCTTTCTTGAGTTCGGAAAAGGCCCGTTTCATCAATGGAGCCGCTATTCCAGTGGATGGTGGTAGCAGCAGGTCCAACCTGTAGTTGC
>CAZWZR010000086.1:0-7077 GCA_964638365.1 uncultured Thermotogae bacterium
TGAGAGAAGCCGAACAACGTTGCCGCCCCCGCTGAACCCCAGGGGGTCCAGTTACCGAATATCATTGAAGCGAGGCCGATATAGCCACGGCCGGCGCTCATGCCCTTGGTAAAGTAATTGGCCTGTTCGATCGCAAGGTAACCTCCACCGAGTCCGGCCAGCGCGCCGGAAACCAGCACCCCCATGTAACGCATCTTTGTCACGCTTATTCCCACGCTATCAACTGCCGCCATGTGTTCGCCCGTAGCCCTGAGGCGCAGGCCAAGCCTTGTCCTGTAAAGGAAGAAACCCGAGAGAAAGAATATCGCTACGGTAACGTAAATCACGGGAGATAGTCCCAGAAACTTCGGCAGAGTTGCATCAACTGATATCTGAGAGCCGCCTGTGAGGACCAGGGCGAGGAAGAACGTGACACCGGTTGCGAATAAGTTCAGTGCGACTCCGCTTATTATGTGGTTTGCCTTGAAAGTAACACTGGCGATCGCGTGGATCAATGCCATCCCTAGACCCGCAACAATCGCCATGAGCAAACCAATGAGAGGGCTCCCCGTCGCATTGGTGACGATAGTCCCGGTAAAGGCTCCCATAAGGAGAATTCCCTCCAGGGCAATGTTGATTACGCCGGTACTCTCCGAGAACAAGCCACCTAGAGCGGCCAGAGATATGGGAAGAGCCATCCTGATTGTCGCCAACAAAGTAGAAAGCGCGAATATGTCCATTAACCAGTCCACGTTAACCCCTCTTTTGTAGTCTCTTTATGAATTTGCGAGCAATCTCTAGCACTATTACAAGTACTATTAGGATGATTGCCTGCATGATCTCCACTATCTGCCTGGGGACGTTGGGGAAGTAGAGCTGAACTCCCAGAGCTCCGTTCTCCAGGAATCCAAAGAGCAGGGCAGCCAGTATTATCCCCAGGGGATTGTTTCTTCCCAGCAAACCAACGGCAATTCCGGAAAAACCTATCCCTCCATAGTCACTTTTTAGAAAGTAATGGCTTCCCGGACCCAGAATGAAATTTGCGGTTGCCATACCGGCAAAGCCACCGCTTATTGCCATGGTTATGACTGTCCGACTGGAAATATCGATTCCGGCGTATTCAGCTGACCCCGGATTGAGCCCCGTGGCCCGGATCTCGTATCCCAGCTTCGTTCGCTGAAGTAATACAAGTGCCAGCCCGGCGAGGATTATGGCTACCAGAAACATTATGTTGGCCCGGGCCCCGCTGGGGAACCAGGGAATAATTTTGTTCAGGCTTGGGGCGTATGCACCTTCCGCCACTGTCGGAGTATGAGGAATCCCCCATTCCGGTTTCATGAAGTGGTTCTGGACCAGGTACTGAACCATGGCGATCGCGACGAAGTTCAACATAATGGTGGTGATAACTTCGTGCGCTCCCCGTTTGACCTTCAGGTAACCGGGTATAGCTCCCCAGAAAGCACCTCCGAGAAAGCCCGCGAAAAGAGCCAGAATGAAGAGAACTGGAAAGGGGAGACCGGTAAAGGTGAATCCAACCCAGGCCATGGCTATTCCCCCTATAAACATCTGCCCCTCGGCGCCGATGTTAAACAACCCGGCTTTGAAGGCGAACGACAGCCCCATCGCCGTGAAGAAGTAAGGGGTAGCGCGGTAAATCATCTGGCTGACCCCCTGCATCGAACCCAGGTTCAGATCCAACATCCTGGAAAAGAACGCAAATGGGTTAGTGCCGAGCGAGGTAATTACAATTCCTCCAATTGCGAAGGCAATTATTATGGCAACTAACGGAGCCACGCCGTTCATCAAGACGCTAAATAAAAAATCTTTTCTGCTTTCGCTATTCATTGGGATAAATCATTCCTCAAGAGAAACTTTACCTAAAGCTTTCCGATTGACTTCTTCCTTATCCTGCCTTTGAGAACCGGTCATGTAGATACCCAGCTCCTCCTTGGTAGTTTCATCGGAGTCGAACATCGCGGTAAATTCACCCTCGTAGATTACCGCTATTCGGTCGCTCAAGGACATGATCTCGTCGAGTTCTGAAGAGACCAGCAATAGCCCTTTACCTTTCGCACGCTCCTCCATCAACCGCTGGTGAACGAACTCTATCGCCCCAACATCTATGCCTCGTGTCGGTTGTGCAGCTATCAAAAGCTTCGGCTGCTGAGAGAGTTCTCTTGCCACGATTAACTTCTGCTGGTTCCCCCCGGAAAGGCTTTCGGAAAGGGTTTTGGTGGAGGGGGTCTTTATGTCAAATTCCTCTACGGCCTCTTCCGCATGGAGATCCATCTCTTTGGGTTTTAGAAAAAGCTGGTTTGAATAGCGCTCGAAAGTATGGTAACCGAGGACGAAGTTCTCCGTAACCGTGAATTCAGTAATCATCCCCCGATCCAGCCGGTCCTCGGGGATGTGGCCAATTCCTTCCTCCCGTATATCCTGCCCGTCCGCGTCGGTTAGATCCGAACCCTGCACCTGGACTGAACCGGAGGAAAACTCCTCCATCCCAGTCAAAGCCTCGATGAGCTCCGTCTGGCCATTTCCCTGAACGCCTGCAATTCCGAATACCTCTCCCTCCCGGACTGAAAAGGAAACGTCATCAACGATTCTGGTACCTTCATCGTCGGTCACGCTAAGGTTTTCGGCTCGGATGAGTTCTTCTCCAAGTTCCGACTCTTCTTTTTCTACCTGCAGGAGAACTTCCCTGCCGACCATCATATTTGCCAGTTCGTTTTTCGAGGTATTCTCTACTTCTTTAACACCCACGTCTTCGCCGTCCCGCATTACGGTGACCCTGTCGGCGATGTCCATCACTTCGTTTAGCTTGTGGGTTATAAAGATTATCGTCTTTCCCTGGTCCTGAAGGTTATCCAGGATCTCGTACAGGCTCTCTACTTCCTGGGGAGTAAGTACGGCCGTAGGTTCGTCCAGGATAAGTACTTCCGCTTCTCGGAAGAGGACCTTTAATATCTCTATTCTTTGCCTAACCCCGACGGAGAGGTCTTCAATTCTGGCTTCAGGATCAATGTCGAAACCTATGTCATTTGCCAGATCAACAATTCTCTCTTTGGCCTCTTCCCTATCCAGAATTCCGCGATGGGCGATCTCCCGGCCCAATGTTATGTTGTCGACTACCGAAAGCGGAGGGACGAGCATGAAGTGCTGGTGGACCATTCCTATTCCTAACTCATTGGCGTCCTTTGGGTTTTCTATCTGAACCGGCTCGTCTTCGAAGTATATCTGGCCACCCTCCTTAGAATAGACGCCGTAGAGTACCTTCATCAGGGTGGTTTTCCCCGCACCGTTCTCCCCAACTAGCGCGTGAATTTCCCCTTCCTGTACGGAAAAATTGACGGAATCGTTAGCTATGACACCGGGGAAACGTTTGGTAATGTCCTCCATACTAACGAGCGGATCCGTATTATCGATCTGGCTGTCTTTTGCCAAAGTCTACCCCCTCTAACTTTTGAATTAGAAAAGAGGACCCGGGAAACTGGCCGGGTCCTCTTTGTGATTCACTAAAAGCTAGGTCTAGCGCTCAACGGGCTCCTCGGGTGTGACCTTCTCTGGATCGGAAGGGACAGAGAACTGTCCTTCGATCATCTGGTCCCTCAATTCGTCCGTCCTTGCGATCATGCTATCCGTCAACAGGTTCTGGCTCGGCAGCTGCTCTATACTTTTGGGTGAAACCTGAGTCTCACCAAGGGCAGGAAGCTTGACCATACCTTCGGTCTCCAGCTGTTCTACCTGTTCCGGAAATTCCTCAACGCGGTTGAAGACGTCGATAGCGTAGCCAACACCGTTATCCTCCGGCCCGAATGTCTGGACCTTACCGCCTTCGAAGTTACCGTTTACGACTTCCCGCACGGTCTGATAGATCGAAACGTCGACTCGCTTCAGCATACTTGTAAGTACGTGTCCGGGAGCTAGGTAATTCTGGTCCGAGTCAACGCCGATTGCGTAGTTATCGGTTTCTTCGGCAGCATCTATAACTCCTGAACCGGAAAGGCCTGCGGCGTGGTAAATTACGTCCACGTCGTTGCTGAACATGGCCTTTGCGATTTCCTTCCCTTTGGCAGGATTGGCGAACGCTTCACCCGTGGTACCGACGTACCTCGAGGTTATTTCAAGGTCGGAGTCCACGTACCATACGCCGGATCTGAAGCCCGCCTCGAAGTTGGCTATCAGCGGGGAGTCCTGCCCACCGACAAAACCAACCTTGCCTGTTTCGGTCTTCATTGCGGCAAGAGCTCCCACGAGGAAGGATCCTTCGTTTTCCGCGAAAGATAGTCCTTTAAGGTTGGAAGGGATGTTTTCGAACTGTGCATAGTCCACGACTGCAAAGTTGACGTCAGGAAAGCTTCTTGCAAGCGAAGTAGCTACGTCGGTAAAGAGGAAACCTACTCCTATTACCAGGTCGTAACCCTGAGCGGCCATCATCCTCATTGCGTCCTCACGTCCGGCGCCGCCGGCGCCCGGTTCTATCGTGGTAAAGTTGATCGGTAGTTCGGTATATTCTTCGAACTCTTCACTTCCGTTTTTCGCCCACTGCAGACCCCGGTAAGCGGAGTCGTTAAAGCTCTTGTCTCCTTTTCCACCTACGTCAAAAACCAGACCAACCTGATACGTTTCACCGTCTTCCTGAGCAAAACCTGTGGCAAATAGACCGGCCACCAGAGTTAAACTAAGTACTAAGGTTAGTGATACAGTTAGTGCTTTCTTCATCTTTGCTTTCCCTCCTTTTAATTGGGTTAGGTTAAACTTCAACAATTCTACGCACTGTTGTTATTCGTGGACGAGATAAATCGAATAACTTAACTCAAAAAACTTTTTAGACCACCCCCTTCAATGGTTTAGCTACTTCTTGTTATTAACCCGATTGTATCCTGGCCAGAGTATCACCCACGCCGACTTCTGTGCCCTGATCTACCAGGACTTGATCTACTACCCCGTCAGCTGGAGCTTCTAGAGAGAAAGTCGACTTCATCGTTTCTATTTCGGCCAGTTCGGTACCCTTTTTCACGCTATCCCCGGGGGATACTTTCCATTCGACCAGGTTTATTTCATCCGTCTTACCTAACTCGGGGACTGATAACTCGTGTGTTTTACTCATGGAAATTAGATCACCACTATTCCCAATATTTACGACCGTGATTAATACCGAATTAATTCCACCAGTTTGGCGGGATTGATGGTCAGATTACCCTTACCTTACCCTGATTATCGTACTTAAAACACGGGAAATGTTCAAACGGTCTCGTAGCCTGACTTGAGTTCGTCCTTGAGTTCCTTGATTTCTTCGAAAAGCAGGGGGGTTTCCTTGATCATTTTCTTGATCTTCTTGTGGGAATGCATGACAGTGCTGTGGTCTCGGTCGCCGAATTCCTTTCCCAGAACGGGAAAAGAGCTGTCCGTTAGCTCTCGCGCGAGGTAGACGGCGATATGTCGGGCCCGGGCGACTTCCTTTTTTCTGCTTTTACCTTCGATCTCCTCCGGGGTGAGATCGTAGTTATCCGCCACGACTTCCTTTATCGCGGATACCGTCAGCTCCTTTTCTTCCTCGTCTTCCTCGGGTAAAAATTCCCGCGCCTCTTCAAGTTTTAGCTCTCCACCGGCCAGGTTGGCGTGGGCTATGGCCTTTATCAGGGCCCCTTCCAGGGCGCGGACGTTGGTCGAGACTCTGGTCGCTATTAGCTCCAGGACCCGGTCGTCTACCTTTAGTCCCTTTTGAGATGCTTTCTTACGCAGAATCGCCATCCTGGTCTCGAAGTTCGGCGGCTGGATGTCAACGACCAGTCCCCACCTGAACCGAGAAACCAGCCTATCCTGGAGGTCGGAAAACTCCTGGGGCGACCGGTCGGAGGTCAGGACTATCTGTTTGCCGTTGCCGTAGAGTTCGTTGAAGGTATGAAATAGCTCTTCCTGTGTCCCCTCCTTGTTTTCCAGAAACTGGACGTCGTCCAGCAGGAAGGCCTTGACGTAACGGTACTTCTCCCGGAATTTTTCGGTCTCGTTCTCCCGGATTGCCTGAATCATCTCGATCGCGAACCTTTCCGAAGTCGTGTAGACTACCTTCCCCTCCGGGTCTTTTTCCTTCAGGTGGTTCCCGATCGCATGGAGGAGGTGAGTCTTGCCCAACCCGACTTTTGAATAGATGAAAAGGGGGTTATAGGAATCGGCCGGGGCCTCGGCGACTGCCCGACTTGCGGCACTCGCGAGCTGGTTACTTTTACTCTTTACGAAAGTTTCGAAAGTATATTCCCTGTTGAGGGCGATCTTACCTTTGTGACCGTCATCTTTGGCTTCCTTCCTTGCCGTTCTGGTACCTTGCTGGACTTTCGTATTCGTCTCGGGGGAATCGGAAATACCGTTTCCACCCGGGCTGACTGGGGGAGGTTCAACCTCTTCTCTCTGGCTTTCGCTTCCGGGGTCTCCTTCTGAAGATTGAGCTACCTCTACGTTGATCTCCTTTTCTTCCCCGGATATCTCGCTTGCGCTGGACTGAATCAAGTCCAGAAACCGCTCCTCGAGGCCCCGTTTGATAAAACCGCTAGGAGCAGCGAGGTCAATTTGGCCATCCTGGAGGCCGATCAACTCCAGGTTACCCACCCAGGTTTCGAAACTTGCCTCCGGTAGCTCCTCTTTTAAATGTTTTTTTGTTTCCTGCCAAAGAGAATTTGCCTGTTCTTTCATATTATATATCCCGGAAAATAATAATATGTCTTCCTATAGGTCTTTTACAAATCGGCTCAGGGGTAACCGGTAGGTTCAAGTTGGCCTATGGGAGGAGGATAAAGAGTTGCTTGTGTCGGGAGGTCCTTCTAGGGGGAGGTTGGACCAACTAGGAGACGAGTGCCCCTTTAGTAGGTAAACTACCACTCCGAAATTCTATGTCCTCCTCAGGGAGGGAGTTGTGGGGTGACCGATTTTTCGAGTTCGCCTCGCTTGTCGGGTAGGTGGAGTTTGTAGGTTTATTGGTTCGAAGATTTGGTTCGGGTTCGTAGTTCCGTGTTCAGGGTTGTTAGTTCTGTGTTCCGGGTTCTGTGTTTCGTGTTCTGAGTTCTGCTTTCCGTTTTATTAAGGCAGGAAGCTAGCGGATTG
>CAZWZR010000087.1:0-7076 GCA_964638365.1 uncultured Thermotogae bacterium
ACCTATCGCAAAATGATCAAGCCGCGTCAGGCCGAACTCTTTGATACAATTAAATCAAAAACCGATGCGAAAGTCTTCTATCATACAGATGGAGCGGTCAGACAGCTTATTCCGGATTTAATCGAGATAGGCGTCGACATCCTCCAGCCGATCCAGGTTAATTCGGGCAACATGGGAGAAACGGAGAAGTTAAAGAGGGAATTTGGAGATGATATCGTCTTCTGGGGAGCTAGCTGTGATTCCCAAAAGGTTCTACCTTACGGATCACCCAAAGAAGTCAGAGAAGAAACCAAAAAAAGGATAAACGATCTCAAGAAAGGCGGTGGTTACGTATTCTCTCCGATCCACAACGTTCAACCGGGCGTACCACCCGAAAACATCGAAGCGATGTACGAAACTTTTTTTGAATATCGTGATTATTAGCTTTTGAACCAAATTTGAACCTTAAATAATTAACTTCTGGTGATTAAAAGTGAATTCAAAGGAAAGGGTTCTTGCTGCTATTTCAGGCCACGAACCGGACCGAGTACCGATTGACGTCTGGTACACTCCGGAAATGAGATCAAAAATGGCAGAACACCTGCGGATCGAAGAGAAAGATCTTCCCGAAGACGAACTTTCCCCGGATCCCCTTCAGTTGTATTTGGGAAACGACCTGCTGATAACAACCGTTGGTCCGGCAGCTAGTTATTATTTATCGGAAGAAGACTACTACGAGGACGAGTGGGGCATAGGCTGGAGAAAAGTCGATTACGACAAAGGTAGCTATACCGAGCCGCATCACCACCCACTGGCTGACCTCAAGGACCCGGACGAGATTAGTATACCTGATTTTTCAGAGGACTCGAGATACGAGGAAGCACGTCATTTCGTGAATAACTTCGGAGATAGTCACGCCATAGTCGGGGAAATAAGCTGTACAATATTCGAACTATCCTGGTATCTCCGCGGGTTCAGCCAGGTACTGGGGGATTTCCACAAAAACAGGGACTTCCTCCACGCTTACTTCAATAAATTAAAAGAGTGGGCACTTACTGCCGGAAGGAAACTCGTAGAGACAGGCGTGGATATAATCTTCATGGGAGATGACGTCGGGTCTCAGGATCAGATGTTGATATCACCGGAAACCTTTAGAGAATTTTTAAAGCCAATTTACGCGGAGCTTTTTGATACTTTCAGAGCAATTAATCCGGACGTGAAAATCGCGTTTCATACTGACGGTAATGTGATGCCCGTAGTGGGGGATTATATCGAAATAGGGGTCGATATATTAAATCCCGTACAGCCTCAGTCCCTATCGCCAGAAGAATTAAAGAGTAAATTCGGTGATCGGCTCACTATCTGGGGAAGTATAGATAACCAGGATACAATCCCATTCGGGTCGCCAGCAGATGTGGAGGACGAGGTAATCTCCCGCCTAAAAAACGTCGCTCCGGGCGGCAGATTGATTTTAGGACCCTCTCATAGCGTGCAACCGGATGCCCCTGTAGAGAACATGATGACTTTTTACGAAACGGCAAAGAAACACGGAAACTACCCGATTAGCATCGAGTAAAAATCAGATTAAATTCAAGGTGGTAATACAATGCTGGAAGAACTAAAAGAAGACGTTTACAGTGCGCTTATGGGACTGCCAGAGAACGGATTGGTAATGGGCACCAGTGGTAACGCTAGTGGAAGAAAGGGGAATAAGGTCGTGATTAAGCCAAGCGGAGTTTCCTACGACGAGCTTTCACCTTCCACTCTGGTAGTGGTAGATCGAGAAGGAGATGTAATCGAAGGGGACCTCAAACCCTCGGTAGATACTCCGGCTCACTTACATATCTACAACAATACCGATGAAGTAAAGGGCATTATCCATACTCATTCGACCTACGCCACAGCTTTTGCCGCTATGGGCAAAGGGATTCCGCTTTATCTGACCGAGCAAGGCGACCTTTTTGGAACGAGCATCCCGGTATCCGACTACGTTCCCCCAGGCGATAAAGCGATCGGAGAAGAATTTTCTACAAAAGCAGCCGGAGGAAAGGTCAAAGCTTTGCTAATGAAGCAGCACGGCGTGTTTACTACCGGCCCGTCCCCTGGAGACGCGCTCAAAGGAGCAATAACCGTGGAACATGCTGCCAAGGTTTCTTACGTGGCGGAATCGGGTGGCGAACCATCCAAGCTTCCCGCCGAAGAAGGGAGAAAGCTGTACGAAAAATACATGAAAGATTACGGACAAGAGGGGTAAAAAATGACAGAAAAATATCTAGTCGGTACCGATATCGGTACACAGGGCACTAAAACGGTAGTCGTTAATTCAGCCGGAAAAGTAGTTGGTTCCGGTTCATCTTTTTACTCAGTTGAACAACCTCATCCTTCCTGGGCCCAGCAGTGGCCGGAAGTATGGGAGGAAGCAACAAACGAGTCTATAGAGGAAGCAATTGAGGACTCCGGAGTCAACCCGGAAGAGGTAGCAGGGCTAGCAATAAGTGGTCTCTACGGTGGTTCCGGTGTTCCGGTGGACGAGAACCTGGAACCTGTCCATCCATGTCTGATCTGGATGGACAGGCGGGCAACTGACGAAGTACAGTGGGTAAAAGATAATATCGACATGGACAGGTTGTTTGAGATAACCGGAAACTACGTCGACTCCTATTACGGGTACACCAAGATTCTCTGGTTAAAGAACAACCGGCCGAACGTCTGGCAGGAAACGGACGCTTTCGTCCCACCTTCAAATTACATCGAATATAAGCTAACTGGCGAACTGGCCGTCGACTACTCCTCGGCTGGCAACATCGGCGGTGTTTTCGACATGGAAAAACTTGACTGGTCCGAGGAAGCCTGCGGAATGCTGGGGATACCAGTAGATTTGATGCCGAATAGGCTGGTTGCGTCGGACGAAATTATCGGAGAAATAACGGACCGGGCGGCTAATAATACCGGTCTTGCTCCCGGTACTCCGGTGGTAGCCGGTGGAATAGATGCCCCCATGGCAGCTCTAAGCGCCGGTGCCTTTGCCGAAGGAGATAACGTGGCGATGATGGGAACTTCCACCTGCTGGGGAACAATCCACGAGGGTGAGGGGCTGACGAAAAAGCTCGTGTCCATGCCTCACGTCGCTAACTCAGAAGAAAAAATCTATACTTTCGGTGGTTCCGCAACCACGGGAGCACTGGCAAGCTGGTTCAAAGATCAGTTCGGCGAAGTAGAAGGGGAGATGGGTGATAAGACCGGCCTGGATCCGTTCCAGATACTCGATATGGAGGCAAGAAAAATATCCCCCGGCTCGGACGGTCTGTTAGCACTGCCTTATTTCAAAGGGGAACGTTCACCGATCTGGGACCCAAAAGCAAAAGGGACGATAACCGGCCTATCGCTTTACCATACCAAGGCCCATGTATTCCGAGCCTTACTTGAATCCGCAGCTTACAGCCTCAAACACAACATAGAGGTAGGTAAAGAAGTCGGAATTCCGCTAAAAGACGAGACGAGCGTGGTCGGAGGAGTTTCCAAATCCGAGCTATGGACCGATATAATAGCTGACGTCACCGGCAGGGACCTGGTAATTCCCTCCGGCGGAGTCGGAGCTCCGTTTGGTGACGCGCTGCTTGCCGGAGTTGCCACGGAAGTGATAGAGGACTACTCGGAAGTTGAAGACTGGTTCACCAGGGATAAAATAATTCATCCGACGAAGGAGAATACTGAAATTTACGATAAATACTACGAACTTTACCTCGAACTCTACGAAAATAGTAAGTCAATAATGCATGAGTTAGCGGAACTGGCAGAGGAGTGAAAGATGAAACAAAAAAAGGATCTTGAAGTTACTTTCGGCGTAATTGTCGCCAATAGAGGGTTTTTTCCTGATGAGCTGGTAGAAAAGGGTAGAAAGCAGGCACTGAACCGACTTGAGGAACTCGGATATAAAACAATTGTCCTGGACGAAGAAGAAACTGACTACGGTGCAGTAGAAACACGAGAGGAAGCAAAGAAATGTGCCAGGTTATTTAAAGAGAACAAAGAGGAAATCGACGGTATTATCGTAACCCTTCCGAACTTCGGGGACGAGAAAGCTATCGGTGACGCGATCAGAGAATCAGGACTTGATGTTCCAGTTCTCGTACACGCTTTCCCCGATGAGTTAGGGCAGATGGACATTGAAAATCGTCGTGACTCTTTCTGCGGCAAGATGTCCGCCTGCAATAACCTGACGCAGTACGGAATTCCATATACGACGACGGAACGACACGTACTCGACGTGGAGTCCGAGGAGTTCGAAGAGGAGATAGAAAAGTTTGCCGGAATTTGCCGGATCGTGGGTGGAGTAAAGGGTGCTCGACTTGGCTCTATCGGAGCGCGAACCGGGGACTTTAATACCGTCCGCTACAGCGAGAAGATACTGGAAAGACACGGCGTGAGCGTGGAGACGGTGGACCTCTCGGAGATACTCGGTCAGGCCGAAGCCCTGGACGAATCGTCCGGCGAAGTCGAAAGGAGCCTGCGGGAGATAAAGAACTACACCAGTACGGATTCCATCCCCGATGACTCGCTCGTCAAGATAGCGAAGCTGAAGTGGGTCCTCGAAAACTGGGTCGAGGAAAACGAACTCGACGCCACCGCCGTCCAGTGCTGGTCGGCGCTCGAGGAGTACTACGGCGTAGTACCCTGTACGGTGATGAGCATGATGGGCGAAAAGCTCTTCCCGAGTGCCTGCGAGGTGGATGTAATGGGTGCTCTGGGAATGTACTTACTCGAGCTGGGGTCAAAGACGCCCGCAGCTTTGCTGGACTTTAACAACAACTACGGAGAGGATCCCGACAAATTGGTCACCTTCCATTGCAGCAATTTTCCGTCCAGTTTCTTCGAAGAGCCGGATATGAGCTACCAGGACATCCTGGCGGACGACCTGGGCAAGGACAGGTGTTACGGGACCCTCTCGGGTAGAATTTCTCCCGGACCGGCAACTTTCTTCAGGTTATCCACGGCTGACACAGAAGGCAAAATTCGCTCTTACCTTGCAGAAGGGGAATACACTGACGACGAACTGGAGACATTCGGCGGATACGGAGTTGCCAGGATAGAGAACCTTCAGGGCTTAATGCGACACGTTACTGAGAACGGTTTTGAGCACCACGTTGCCGTAACACAAGAAACCGTAGGGGAGAGTATTGCAGAAGCCTTGAATAAGTACCTGGGCTGGGACGTTTATTTCCATACTGATTGAAGCCGGTCAATAACACCGACCAAATGTTGAGAATTTTACCAATAAAGATTAGAGAACCCCCAGGTCTTGCCCTGGGGGTTCAATTCCTTTAATCATATTCTCTCAACAACTAACTGTTTTTTTCTGAAGACTAACCCCCGATCCTTTCCCGGCGCCTGCTTTATTTTTTTAAGCCATAAAGATGATTAGAGGGATATAGACCACCAAAGTTGCGACCGTGTGAATGGATAAAGTATTCAGCACGAATTGTTTTTCCTCTTCATCCCTGGGTGTCAAAAATATCGGCGTGACGAAGGGCGGTGGAAGAACCAGCATTGTTACAAAAGCCAGCACGAATGTATGATCAAACCCCAGGAGATTAACAAAGATAAAACCACCCAGAGCAACACCAATTACGATTAATACCGTTAGCCTGATGGCCGTAGTCAATAACGCTTTCTTGAGCCCGTTTGGGTTAAATTGAAGTTCGTAGCCGATTACCAGACAGATAAGTGGCACCACTAGAGCGCCCAGATAATTTAAGGTCGTCAGTATAACGTTGGTAAATTGACCCTCCGAAACACCTTCGAATACGCCAAGAGTACCAAAAAGCAGCCCAAACAATATTCCGATAACAGGAGGCGACTTCAAAAACATAAGTACCGGCGATTCTTTTTCCCCTTTTTCCTGACTCATTCTGATAAGCAAGGAAACCAGAACCAGGAAAACAAAAGTAACCTGACCGAAATCGACAATCGCGAATTTAAATAACTGGTCCTTCCCAAAAGTAGCCTGAAAAATCGGGTAACCTAGCATTCCCGCTTCAAAACCCGTCATCAAGAAAGGGAAAATCCGGGATTCTATGTTGAAAAGGTTAATTATCAACTTACCGAGAAAGAACAAGCCCGCGGAAAGACCGAACATCAAAGCAAAAACAGCCAGGTACTTAGGTTGAAATTTGACCGAAGAAAAGGCGGTAAACAGAAGAGCGGGTAAACCGATGTTAACTACTATCTTCTTGACTTCGTCTACTGCTCCGGGTGATAAAAAGTCCAGCCGGTCTAATAACTTCCCGCCTATTATGAGAAAAATTACCGGTAGTACCTTATAGGTTATTAACAGGTACTGTGAATCCATATAACCTCCTCACGCTAACCAATACTCTTGCCCCGCTCGATAGGTATTTTGCGCTGCTAGTCAATGTTGGCGCTAATTCTTTACTGGATTTTTGTAGATTGTGAGTGATATAAGTTGTTTTGGCAAGGACTTATTTGAAGACTCCTCGTGAACTTTGCCGGCTTCCTTACCCTGGTAAGAATACCTTCCCCGGCTCCAGGTAAAGTTCGCAGATTTGTGGACCAGGGCCAGTTACCACCAGGTACTTCCCGCTCGGTAGTTTAGCCGTCCGGTTCAGCCAGACGTGATTTTGAATTCATCTCCAGTAGAGTGTCTGCGTTCATCTGACCGATTTTCTTGACTAATTCTCGCAGATATGTTATAGTCGTGTCGAAACGTTTACGCAAGCGTTTATATTACAATTCTGGAGGTGATTTGATACTTAAAGGTATTCTCTTTTAACTCTTTCAACCAAACTAAAAAGCCAGCAAATTTAAAGCAAAATCGGGGGTCAGAAAGACAATTTATTAGTTGAAGTTATTAATCTCTTCTTTATTCGTCCAAAGATTAAATAATAGAAGAATTTCCCATTTTAGGAGGTTCAAAATGAAAAAAACTGTAATTTTAATACTTGCAATTTCGCTGGGTATTGGATTATTTTCGCTGACCCCGGTTGCTCAAGACGAGGAAATGAGAATTGGTGTGGCAATCCCCTCAGCCGATCACGGCTGGACAGGCGGAGTAGTATGGTGGGCAAAACAGGCAATTG
>CAZWZR010000088.1:0-7047 GCA_964638365.1 uncultured Thermotogae bacterium
CCGAGCTCGAATAATCAGGGCGAATTGACTGCTGGGTCCTTCGGGTTCAGTTTAGGCTAACCAGCCGATTCATCCCCGGATCGAGCTCCGGGGCTTTCTCGGCAAGTTTTGGTAACACGGGGCAAAATGGAGGAAATTCACTGAAAAATGGCCGATAAAGAGGCTCTCGAGGGGTTAGTTAAGTTCGTCTTCGAACTGGGACAGCTTAAGCGGACTCCAAGGTCGGGCTGGCAAAAACTGGGGATAAACGATCCCGAGACCGTGGCCGAACATTCCTTCCGCACTGGCGCCATAGGTTTTCTCCTGGCCGAAATGGAGGGGTCCGATCCCTATAAGGTAGCTGGTTACTGCCTCTTTCACGATATGGCGGAAACACGAACCGGTGATCTGGACTGGCTCGCCCAGCGCTATCTGGACCGGGGCGACTACCAATCTTCTGATGTGCTTCAGGATCAGCTGGAACGCTTACCCGAGGACCTGGAGAAAAGGATGAAGCGTATGTTCGATAAATCAGATGGAGAAGGAAGTTTGAAGAAGATCGCCCGGGACGCCGACCTGCTCGATCTGGCCTTTCAGGCACTTGAATACGAGGCCTCCGGAAACGACCCTGCACGGGAGTGGTTCGAAAACACTGTTCCACTGCTGAAAACGGATTCCGGAAAGAAAATAGGGAACCTTCTAAAAGAAAAAGCCGGGTCCGAGTCCCTTGAAAACCTGCTGGGCTGGTGGAAGGGACTCAAACGCCACGGGGATCGAGGTAACTAACCAGGCTATTCAGGATTTTTTTCACTGCCTCTCTATCTCTTTCAGAGAGCTCCTCCTGTTCTCCCAGCTTTCTTAGCTCTTCCATATCTCCTTGCACCGATTCGGGCAGTGAGTCCGGGGGGTCCGGCAGGTCTTCCTGCCCCCCGAGCAGAAAACGGGAGACGTTCTCCAGGTCATCCGCCTTCACTGCCGCAACCCCGCTATCTTCCTTGACGGTAAGGCTCGAGACAAGCAGCCCCGCGTAAAAACGCCAGGATTCTTCGGCCTGGAACTTTTTGCTTGCCTGGCTGATAACGGGAAAGCCCAGTAGGTAATCAAGGGGGCGATCGAAGTAAATCTCCTCCGGTTTGACGCTTTCCGGTTTTAGCCTCAATTCGTCCAGCTTACCGACGAAACCCTTCCCAAGTTCTAGTTCCGTGCTAATCTCCATGGGTTCGGGCAGATCGGTTTTCCCGGCCGACAAGCCGTTCCGATACAGCTCAGTGGAGTCCCCGTCGGTAACTATAGCGACGTTAGACCAGTAATCGGAAGTTATATCAACCCCCGATACCGACCCACCAGGAAGCTCCAGGGCAAGGTCTCCATCCCGTAACACCAGCCTCCAGTTGTCTCCCTCGACCAGATTACCGGTAGACTGGCCATCCGGGTTTATCCATAGAGAAAACGTGAACCTTTTCATGGTGTCGGGGAGCGGCTTTTCCGTTAGATCCACAACCGCATGGCCGTCCTCTTCGGGAAAATCCAGGTAACGGTAGGACTGAAACCGTGCTTCCTCGTTGACTGACTCCCTGCGGGCTCCGTTGAGCACAATAGAAGGTTCTTCCTGACTGAAACTCCAGTACCCGAGCTGGATTGACCATAAGCTTTTGGCCTTTGCAGCTTCGAGCTTTGCCCGCAGGGGCTTTACCCGGTCAACCAGTTCCTCGGAGAAACCGGTCGAAGTAAGGGCACCCTCCAGACTGTCCAGAGACTCTTCCAGGGGGACACTTACCGATTCGTCATCAGCTGCCACTAACCCGGAAGAGATCAGGTTCCAGCGCAGCAGAACGCCTCCAAGGGCGAAACCGAGCCCGGCTTCTTCGGACCCGAGTACTTCCCGATCCGAAACGGGTAAGACAGTCATAACCAGCAAGACACTTAAGACCATAAGAAAAGCTACGGTCGTTCTTTCTTTAATCGGTTTCATTGGTTGATATCTAACTCCTTTTATTTTCCACTTTTGATCTCGTTGCGGTTGCCTGTAAACCTGTACGTCCAGTCTCTGGAAGAGTACTTATCTTCGGCAAGTCGAGACGCGAATTTCCATTCCTCTTCGGAAACGCGGCCTTTTACCGGAGTGAGATTAAGCCTCGCGGCGAAACGATCCCGTAAATTCTCGATCAGGCCTTCTAGTTTAACCCTTCCGCCGGATAGATCATCCAGGTTGGTTACGTCAGAAGGTTTCGACGGCAATTTCGGTTCCAGGCGCTCGTAATCCTCCCTCTTAGCCATGAGAATATCCTCCATCGAGCCCATGAGATCGGAATTACCAAGTAACAACGTACCGTGGTGCAATAAACCCCAGCGCCTCGATTCAGCCGTCCCCCCGATCTTATCCTCACCGACGTAGAGTCCGTTCGGTTTAATTCTCGGTTCGATTCCGAATTCACCCAGGGCATCGGCAACCGGACGGGATAACCTGATGGATTCCTCGCGAACCGTACCGGATCCCGGTTCCGGCAGGTAAAGTGAATAGTTCAGGTTCTCCGGATGGTGCAACACCGTCCCGCCTCCGCTGGGGCGCCTGATTACAGGTAACCCGGAGTCACTGCACTGTCTTAAGTTCAATTCCGTGCCCGCGGACTGTGATCTCCCGAGTATCGCAGCGTTTCCGTTCCGCCAGAACCTCACAGTCGGCGGTGCCGCCCCCGAAGAAACGCTACGCGCTATAGACTCCTCCAGAGCTATATTGGTCGCCGGGGCCCGCAAATCCAGGTCCGGGATCGTTCTCAGCAGTTCGTTCTGATTCATTTAACTTCGCTAACCCTCGCTTGCCTTAATATATGTCTCTTTGGCTTTATAAGAGCTTCTTACGAAAGGACCGGAGACCACACCGGAGAAGCCCAGCTCCTCTCCTATATCGTTTAATTCTTTGAACTCGGAAACCTCCCAGAACTTTTTCACCGGCAGCTGATCCCCCGAGGGTCTGAGGTACTGTCCCAGGGTGACTATATCAACGTTTACGCTTCTCAGGTCCTCCATGGTCTGAATTACTTCGCTTTTACTCTCCCCCAACCCCAGCATGATTGAGGACTTTGTAACCAGGTCCGAATCGGTTTTCTTCAGTTCATCGAGCACGGAAAGCGAAAGCTGGTATCCCGCCCGGGGGTCCCGAACTTCCGGAGTCAGCCTCTCCACGGTCTCGATGTTATGCCCGACGACATCTATTCCACTTTCTTTGATTTCCCTCAGAGAAGAAGTCTCTCCGGAAAAATCCGGGATCAATCCTTCTACCAGAGGTGGGTCAGGGTTTTCTTTTATTTTCTCCACCGTAGCCCTAAAATGCCCTGCACCTCCATCAGGCAGGTCATCCCTGTCCACTGAAGTCAGTACGACGTAATCAAGTCCCAGTTTACGTACTGCCTTCTTTATTCTCTTCGGCTCTTCCTCGATATTTTCATCGTCGGGATTCCCCGTTTCGACGTCACAGAAACGGCAATTTCTCGTACAAACTCTGCCGAGGAGCATAAAAGTCGCCGTTCCCTCTTTCCAGCACTCCCCCTGATTCGGGCAATCCGCTTCCCGGCAGACGGTATTTAGTTCGTGATCCCCAAGGATTTCTCCAACTTCTTCTTCCTCGCCGGTCTCACCCGGGGCAGTTGCCTTGATCCATTCCGGTTTAGGGCTCATCAAGTACTCCCCAGCCAGATTGAATTAATTAAATTCACTATCGAACTCATCCAGAAGTACCTCCTTAACCCGTTCTAACTCGGTATTCAGGAAGTCCGTTATAGACACCAGCTGAGAATCATTTACCCCACATGGACGGATCAAACCGGCCTTGTCCTCGTCCAGGTCCACGTTGAGGGCTACTCCATGCATTGTATACCATCTCTTAACCTGCAGGCCGATCGAACCGAGTTTACGACGCTCGCCTTCGATCCAGAGACCGATCCTCTCATTCTCCAGAAATTCAGCCTCCAGACCAAACTCTTTAACCGTTTCCTTCATAACGGAGCCAAGGCGCCGAACGAACTCTCTCAGGTCCTTACCGTGGTTTCTCAAGTTAAAAATGGGGTACAAAACTATCTGACCCGGCCCGTGGTAGGTAATTCCTCCGCCCCGCCCAATCTCAACGAGGTCAACTCCTCTTTCTCTCAGAATCTCCCTTGGGACGAGTAGATCCGCCTCTGAGGCCGACTTCCCCATCGTAATTGTCGGCTCGTGGCGCGTGACCACCAGGGTATCCTCGCCGCTTCCTTCCTGCCGGCGATCGAAAATTTCTTTCTGGCGCTCGTAGCTTTCCTCATAGTCCGTCAGCCCCAAGTCGATCAGCCTATAAGCTCGTCCGGTTTCCTTTTTGCTCAATTTTAAAATCGAATACTCTCGAAGCGAACAATACCTTCAGTCAAATTCGTCAATGGTCTCGAGGACGTAATCCAGGTCTTCTTCAGTGTGGTCAGCGCACAGCTGGAACCTGATCGATTCGTCACCTTCCGGAACTACGGGATAAACTATCGCGGTAGCCAGAACCTTATTTTCCTTCAGGTAGCTCACCAGGTCTCTCGTCTTCTTAGTGTCCCGGATCATAAGCGGAACGACCGGATGCGGGCCTTCAATCACTTCGTGGCCAAGCTCCTTCAGCCCTTCCTCGAAGTAATTCGTCATCGCGCTCAGGTGATCCAGCATCTCTCTACCCTGTTCGCTGTCAACGATCTCGAGTGACTTGATTGCCGCCTCGGCTTCCGGCGCGGTTATCGGGTTTGAGTATATATAGAACGGTGAAGTCTCTCTCAAGTAGCGAGTCACCGTCTTATCGGTTACTACGTAGCCTCCGTTTACACCCAGAGCTTTACCCATTGTTGAAACTATGAGATCGATACCGTCCTCTCCTGCGACTTCGGTTGTGCCTCTACCCGTCTCACCGTAAGCTCCGACGCCGTGGGAATCGTCCATTATCGTAAATACCCCATCGGCGAATTCGTCGTCGTACTCTTCCACCAGAGAAGCGAACTCCTTGAGGTCCGGATAGTCCCCTCTCATGCTGAATACGCCATCCGTTAAAACGATTACCCTCTGGTAGGAACCGACGGCTTCCTGGAGGGTCTCATCTAGGTCATCCATATCCAGGTGCTCGTAAATGGCTTTACCTTTTGGCTTTGCCATCCGGATTCCGTTGATGATACAGTTGTGGTTGAGCTCGTCGGAAACGATCAGCGTTTCCCCGTCCGTCAGCGGCTGAATAATTCCCGTCATCGTCGCGTAAGCCGACGAATAGATTACACAGGATTCCTTACCGTGAAATTCGGCCAGTTTCTCCTCGAGTTCAACGTGAGGCTCGTAAGTGCCGTGAATAAACCTGACCGCGCCAGGGCCCGAACCGTACTTCTCCGAAGCCCGTTCTTCGGCCTCTATAACTTCATCGTTTAAGTGCAATCCGAGGTAGGAATTGGAATTCATCTTCAAAAATTCCCCCTCTTCCCCCTTTATCCGGTAACGCGGGGCGTTACCGTCCGAGGATCTTTCTACCCCCTCTATTACTAGCTCCTCCCCTTTGAGCGTACCCTTTTCTTCGAGCTCGTTCAGCTCTTCCTCGAGCGTTCCTTTCATTTTTTCGAGTGGCATTGATCTCACCTCTATTGTGGGATAACTCTATCTCAATAAGAATAACGAAGGTCACTATAGGGGTCAACTTGGAGCAAAACCGGAACCCGTTTTTTTCCACATCGTCCCGGGCTAAAAAACCTTAGTTTTGTTGCCCTCGCTTAACTCGATATCTATAATTTGGAAAAATGGAGGGAAAAAATGGAGGAAGAAATGGAGAATATACTTGTTATCGGTGCCACCGGGCAGATTGGCTCGGAACTTACGCCGGCATTGAGAAAAAGGTATGGAAAGGAATCCGTAGTTGGAACGTACCTATCATCTGAAACGTCGAAGGAACTCGGACAAGGTCCGATGGTTGAGCTGAACGTGATGGACCAGGATGCGGTGGCAGAGACAATAGAGAAATACGAAATCGATTCCGTCTTCAACCTTGCCGCGATACTTTCCGCCAAGGGTGAAGAAAACCCGGAACTCGCATTTAGGACGAACGTAATCGGTTTCTTTCAACTGCTCGAGCTGGGACTCGATTACCAGCTGCGCCGGATCATCATACCCAGCTCAATTGGCGTTTTTGGGCCGGAAGTACCTGACAAAAACGCCCCAAACGAGACGGTGCTGCGACCGACTTCCATGTACGGCGTTACTAAAGTAACGGACGAGCTGCTTGGAAATTACTACTATAACAAGTTCGACCTGGACGTCCGGGGCCTTCGTCTTCCCGGCATTGTCAGTTCCAAAACTCTTCCCGGCGGCGGAACGACAGATTACGCCGTAGAGGCATTTTACGGGGCAATCCAGGAGGGTCACTATAAGTTTTTCGTTAGAGAAGACACCACGCTACCACTGATGTATATGCCGGACTGCGTAAAGTCTTTAATCGACCTGGCTGAAGCTGATTTAAAAAACTTAAATCACCACTGTGACTTCAACGTTTCGTCCATGAGCTTCACGGCGGGGGAACTGGCCCGCAAGATCGAGGAGTACATTCCCGACTTTACTTACGAATTCAAGCCCGACGAACGGCAGGAGATAGCCGATTCGTGGCCCGATTCAATGGATGATACTCCAGCCCGGGAAGAGTGGGGATGGGAGCCGGACTACGGCCTGGACGAAATGGTCGAGGACATGATCGAGAAACTTAGAAAGAAGCTCTAGCTTTATGCTGTTTGAAGACTCACCGGAAAAAGATACCGGTTTAAGGTTATCCCACACGAGAAGGGAGGAGATAGCCAACAGCGTTTCTCACGGGTTCGGTACTGCCCTGAGCGTAGCGGGTCTGGTCCTGTTGATACTCAGGACCCTTCCGCTCCAGGGTAAATTAAGGCTGGCCAGTGTCACGATTTTCGGATCCACCCTCATCCTGGCCCACCTATCCTCCACACTGTATCACAGTTTTTCCGGAAAGAAGGCCAAGCGGATCCTCCAGTTCGTCGATCACGGTTCGATTTATATGCTGGTAGCCGGAACTTTCACGCC
>CAZWZR010000089.1:0-6998 GCA_964638365.1 uncultured Thermotogae bacterium
CCATCCACGACCCCCTTACCGGGCTGTACAACCGCCGCTACTTCAACGAATCCCTTGGTAAAGAAGTAGAGAGATGCAAACGCTACGACGAGTCACTTGCCTTCTTAATGATGGACGTTAATAGATTCAAAGAGATAAACGATCGTTACACCCATCATACAGGAGACGAAGTACTGCAGGCAATCGCAAACCTGCTGAAGGACAACGTAAGAGACGCCGACACCGTAGTCCGGTACGGCGGCGACGAATTCCTCATCATGATGCCCGAAACCAGAAAGGTAGAGAGTACGATAAACAGGCTGGAAGAGAAGTTGAAGAAGTGGAACGAGGAATCCGACCTAGTTGACTTTCCGGTGACTCTGGCAAAGGGAACTTCCCGGTGGAGTCCCGATCAAGACAAGGACGCCGAGGAAGCCTTGAAAGAAGCGGACAGGAAGATGTATGAGGAAAAGGATCGGTAAACTCATCTTTTATCGCAGATAAAAAACAGGCCGAAACCCCAGCCTAGTTCCAGAATCCGCAAATATGGACATCTGATTACCCTGATTCATGCTCATAATTGGGGTCAGACGCGATATAAAAGATATTTTTATAATCCCAATGAGTGGAAGGAAGCGGAGTGTGGTGGGTCGTGGAGGATTCGAACCTCCGACCCTCTGATTAAAAGTCAGATGCTCTACCCCTGAGCTAACGACCCACTTTCATAATGAAAAATTAAAGAAAGAAAGTTACACGAATTGCCAATTCATTATATCTAAAGCCTTTGCCCAATACAATCCCCACTCAGGGGATATATCAAAGGGGAATCGAGCTCAGGAATTCTGCATCTACGACATTAGTACCTTGCAGATATACCAGGAGTTTTAGGTATTTCTAGGTACGGTTCCGAGAGTTGGGCCTTTCTTATTGGCCGGGGTTCGAAAAAGTAACCTCCAGTTTCCAATTGGACTCTGCGGCTCCAGAAACAGCGGTTACGCGGAACTGGTCAAAACCAACATTCTTAATAACTGAGCCCTTTTCGTAATAAATTCCAATAACGACTCATTGTTGACTGTTAAGTGAGTTTCTGATATGCTTTTGTAAGAATAAACTGATAAATATACTCCACTTTTCGAAGTCTGGGAACGAAGGCTTTGTTATCATCCCTGCAGTAAAATTCCGAGCCTGCCCCCAGCCGTCTAAGTTAGGAAAAGGAGAAGGAATAAAATGGGATACTACTGGGAGCGTCTGTCAAAATGGAGTTCCTGGTTGCTGGTAATAGTACTTGTGCTGGAGTTCATAAGCGGGTACGGTATCTCTCATTTCCGTATTTTCAGGGTAATAATCGGAAAGGCGGATGCGTTTAAACTTCACCGAGTCATCCAGCCCCTTGCCGTTTTCTTCGTACTCGCTCACCTGCTACCGCAGATCAGAAAGCTGGCCCTGCGATTCGGGGTAAAAAGGACCTATCTGGTAGATGCAATCCTTATACTGCTGTTGTTCGGGCTGTTTGGCGGTTCTCTATACCTGTTCTTTCTTTAGCGGGATCGGTTAAGGCCGACCAACCTTAATGGGGGTTTTATCATGAGTAGCAAATCTTTTTTCATAAAGGCACTTGGGCTAACAATGGTCCTCTTGCTGGTGGCGATGGGAGGAATTTCGAGTATTGCGGCGGATGATTCGGAGCCGGAAGAGGTGGAAGTCAGAAATTACGAGGGAGCGAAGCTCGGCTCGGTCGATGATTTCCGTGAAAACTCCATCAAAGGCGTCCAGGAAATTGACATAGACGAATACAGGCTAAAAATTGCCGGACTTATAAACGAGGATAGGGCGCTCAGTTACGAAGAGCTCCAGGAGATGAACCACATCAAGAAAGTAGTCACGCTTCATTGCGTCGAGGGCTGGTCCGTTCAGGCACTCTGGGAGGGAATTCCGCTCAAAGACGTATTCTCCGAGTTGGATATAGATCCGGAGGTCAACACGGTAATTTTCCACGCAGCGGACGGCTACACGACCTCACTATCGATGTCTTACATCATGGACAACAACATAATAATCGCGGACCACTTAAACGGATTACAGCTTCCGCCGGAACAGGGCTTCCCGTTCCAGCTGGTTGCGGAACAGAAGTGGGGCTACAAATGGGCTCGCTGGATTACTAAGATCGAGCTATCGGCCAACGAAGACTTCCAGGGTTACTGGGAATCCAGGGGGTACAGCGACGACGGCGACCGCGACGAACCGATGTTTGGAAATTGATAGTATCGTCCTGATACTTACACACAGATCGTTCGCAGTTTCCTCTACCCTATGGTACGCGACCGTCTGCCGAGCCGCTGGCGTAAGGCCACGGACTCCAGCAATTTACGTTGGAACTAAGGAAGTAAACAACTGAGTTGGATATCTTAGAACGTGGCGGAAACCCTGGCGATTGTTGATGATTTCGAAAAGCCTAGGAGGACGAATATTTCGTAGGAACGGTTTACGGACTACATCAAAGCCGCTCGGGGCCCTTTCCCCTCAGGTGCTTGGAAGGAACTTGCGGCTCCAGGCTCTCTCGGATTGGAGCCTTAGGTTATTGGAGACGGAGGTAAAAGAAAAAAATTCAAATGAGTAAAAAGCTGGTAGGTCCCTCGGGACTTGAACCCGAAACCCCTCGGTTAAGAGCCGAGTGCTCTGCCGATTGAGCTAGGGACCTGGGTAAACTTGAATAGGAAAAGTACGGTCAAAGTCCACATCCAAGCATAGGAATAGTATTAAATGATTCTTTGCCTTTCAAGTCTCCTGGTCCGGGAATTACCCTCCATAATTGGTGGATAGGGCTTTCCCGGGCCAAGCCAGTTCAAATTATCCCTCATCTGAGTCGGGTGAAGAGCTGCCGCTTTATAGCGACCTTTTGCTAGGTTCATCTGCGTTTTATAATTACAGAGATATAAATGGGTAATCTGTTCACACAAGATGAGAGATCGGAGGAAGGTGACGAATCCAAGCGGCCGCTGGCTGATCGCGTCAGACCGAGGACGCTGGACGAAGTCATCGGGCAGGAGGACCTGCTGGGAAAATCGGGTCCGCTGACCCGGTTAATCGAGGAGGGGCAGGCTCAAGCGCTCGTGTTCTGGGGTCCTCCCGGGACGGGAAAAACCACCCTCGGGTTGATAATCGCCGATTACGATGATTCAAAGTTCGTTCACCTCAGCGCCGCCACCTCAGGAGTCAAGGAAGTCAGGTCGGCATTAAACGAGTCCAGGGAGAAATTTCGGCGGACGAACGAGAGGGACCTGCTCTTCATCGACGAGATACACAGGTTCAACAAGGCGCAGCAGGACGTGCTGCTTCCCTTTCTGGAGGAAGGAAGCGTCAAGTTTATCGGGGCTACGACCGAAAACCCTTCATTCGAGTTAAACTCAGCCATCCTATCCCGCTGTCAGGTGTTTGTCTTTGAAAAACTCGACCGAGACCAGGTGAGGCAGCTGGTTGAGCGGGCGCTGGAAAGCGACCGTGGCCTGCAGGGTCAGTACGATATTACCGAAGAGGCCATGGAAACCATCTCCAGCTTCTCCGACGGTGACGCCCGGCGGGCATTGAACCTGCTGGAGCTCGGCTCCAAGCTCGTGGAACCCGATGAGACCATTGATAATTCGGTAGTGGAAAACGCTGCTCAGAGGAAGAGCCTGGACTACGACAAGGGCGGAGAAGAGCACTATAACCTGATTTCGGCTCTCCACAAGACGATTCGGAATAGCTCCCCCGATGCCTCGCTGTACTGGCTGGCCAGGATGCTTGAAGGCGGAGAGGATCCTGTATTCATCGCCCGGCGGCTGGTAAGGGTCGCCAGCGAGGACGTTGGGCTTGCCAACAGCCAGGCCCTCCAGGTTGCAGTTGCGGCGAAGGAGGCGGTTGAGTTGATCGGCAGGCCGGAGTGTGACCTCGCCCTGGCCCAGGCAACCATCTACCTATCGCTGGCCCCTAAGAGCAACGCGATATACAGGGCGTACAGCAAGGCGAAAAAGGACGTGGAGGAAACCGGAAATTACCCGGTCCCCAAGGAACTCAGAAATGCTCCGACGGATCTCATGCGGGAGGAAGGTTACGGTGAAGGTTACAAGTACGCTCACAATCTGGATGAAAAGACTGCGGATCTACAGGTATTTCCGGACAACCTCGAGGGTCAGCGGTACTACTACCCAACCGAGTCCGGTGAGGAAAAGAGAATGAAGGAGCTGATGGAGAAGTGGATCAAAAGACGCGGGAAGAAAGAGGACTGATCAGTAAAGTAGCGTCTGGATAAAGCTGATCAATAGATACCGGGAAGCCAGAAGTAACAGGATTGCTATTAAAGGCGAGATATCTACCGGTACCTGGTAACCCATGAGTTTGGTTACGTAATGCCTGATTGGTGCCAGGATTGGTTCTGAGGTCCGGTAAATGAATCTGGAAAAGGCGTTTTGTTGCCTGCCCCGGAAGATCCAGGACACGAAGACCCGGGCCACTATCACCAGAGAAGCCAGCTGGAACAGCCAATCTATCGCTCTAATGAGTACATTTGTCAAAACAATTCCACCTTCCATGTGTTTATCACCTTATTTGCCAGGATCCAGTAATTTTAACAGTCATTCCACTTTCTGACAGTCCGGACAGTAATAAGTCCCCCGACCGGATTGTTTGGTTTTCACGATCTCCGTTCCGCAGTTCGGGCAGGGTTCTCCTTCTTTCTGGTATACCCTTAGCATTTCCTGAAACTCTCCGGGATTGCCGGAAGAATCCTTAAAAGTATCAAAGGTCGTCCCGTTGTTCTCGATTGCCTCTGTAAGTACTTCAGGTATAATCTCGAACAACCTTTTACGCTCCGACCTTTCCGCCTCGTTACCCGGTATAAACGGACTGACTTCCGCCCGGAATAGGGCCTCGTTGGCGTAAATATTTCCCAGTCCGGCGATCTTCTTCTGGTCCAGCAAAAGTAATTTTAAGGATTGTGTCGTCTCAAACAATTCCCGGAATTCCTCCCAGCGGTAGTCCTCCCTGAATGGCTCCAGCCCCAGCGAGGTCAGCGGCTCCTCGTCCTCGGATTCCAGCAGGTCCAGGGTACCGAACCTCCTCATGTTGTCCATGACCAGCTTTTCTCCTTCCTGAAAGGAGAATGATATGCGCTGATATTGTGTAACCTCTCCGGGCGGTAGAACCAGCAGTTTACCGGTCATCCTGAGGTGAATTGCCAGCAGGGTTTCTCCGCCAAACTCCAGTAGGATGTATTTTCCGCGCCTTCTGACATCAGTTAACTTCTTACCACCAAGTTGTTTTTTCAGGTATTCGGGCTCGATCCCCCGAAGAAGTTCCTCATCATTGATCTCGACGTGATCTATAGTGTGACCACTGATTCGGGATTGCAAATCTTGAACAACCGTCTCCACCTCGGGAAGCTCCGGCAAATAAATCACCCGAGAGGGATTATAATCTCGCCCTCAGGGGCTTTCAATCCAGCACTGATCTGAGATGTAGTACGGGATGGTGCAATGAACTGACGTGAGTTCTGGCTGTCTCATGAGTTGACTGATCGCGGGTGAAACCCGGTGCTTCTCCTGGGTAAGTGGTTGAAAAACTGGACCAATTTACTCTTGAAAAGTGCCGATTTGGCCTCTACTATAGTCTTGAAACGATCTTCGCAAACTGTAACTTCTTTGGTTTTTTGTTCACGGTATAGGTTAAGAAACGACGGTTAACTTTGATTTCTTAAGATAGAGGAACAAGGCTGATATTATGAGTGTATTAGATGATCTGCGTTGTGATATAGAGGCGGTATTCGAGAGGGATCCAGCGGCGAGGAACCTCGCGGAAGTCCTCTGTTGCTATCCCGGTCTTCATGCACTCTGGTTGCATAGAGTTGCCCACTTCCTCTGGCGCCATCATCTCAAATTGTTGGGAAGGCTAGTTTCCCACGTTAGCCGTTTTTTGACCAACATCGAGATCCACCCGGGGGCGGAAATTGGTAGCGGGGTATTTATAGATCACGGCAGTGGAGTGGTAATCGGTGAAACAGCGGAGATAGGTGATGATGTCCTGCTCTTCCAGGGCGTAGTGCTCGGGGGTACGAGCAGGGAGTCCGGAAAGCGTCATCCTACGTTGAAAAACAACGTGGAGATTGGGGCCGGGGGGATTTTGCTTGGCCCGATTACGATCGGTGAAGGTGCTCGAGTCGGGGCGGGATCGGTAGTTACCAAATCGATACCTCCGACTGCTACGGCTGTGGGCGTGCCCGCCCAGGTTTCCAAGGAAGGTAGCAGGCCGCAGCCCAGCTTCAACCTGGATCACGCGGACATACCGGATCCACTTGGTGATGCTTTTGATTACATGCTTAAACGTCAGCTCGAACTCGAAGAGACAGTAGAGGAACTCGAGGACCGCCTGGATTCGCAGAGGGATGAGTGTGAAGTGGACCATTCTAACATCAGCGTGTGATGAAGATAAGGCTGGCACCGATAAGTAGTTTTCAACTGGAGAAAAATCTATGAGAATAACAAAGAAGAGTGGATACGGTTTAGTCGCTATGGCCGAGTTAGCACGGAAGAACGGCTCGACTTACCTCTCGACCAAGGAAATCGCAAATAAGTACGATTTACCTCAACCCTTCCTTGAGAAGATAATGAGAGAGCTAAAAGACGCCGAACTGGTCAAAGTTAAGCGGGGCCGCGGCGGAGGATACGATCTTTCCAGCGAGCCGGGAGAGGTTTCCATAAAAAAAGTGATTTCCGTTCTGGAAGAAGGTAGTCTGGCCCCGGTTAATTGTCTCTTACCCGAAGAAGGTCAACCCTGTCATCTCGAGAACAAGTGCCCTACACTGGGTGTCTGGGAAATAATTCACGATAGGTTTACCGAAGTTCTGGAATCCTTCACGCTTGCGGATCTGGTGACCAGTTTCGAAAAAGAGGAAAATGCTTGAAAGGTGGTGGGCCTACCTGGAGTTGAACCAGGGACCTCACGCTTATCAGGCGTGCGCTCTGACCAACTGAGCTATAGACCCATGC
>CAZWZR010000090.1:0-6931 GCA_964638365.1 uncultured Thermotogae bacterium
GTTTCCAAAGCTATAAATTCATTTTACACAGTTGCTTCTACACTATCGTAAGATGGGATTCTCAGTTATTTTTCGGATCCCGACTTATCCTCGTTATACGAAAGCTATACGAAAAGAGAGTCTCAAATAATACCGAGAGGGCTTCTCTTTAACCTCTGATCCTCAGGAGGAATTCTTTATCAGCCTCTCGGCCAGCTCTATCGCTTCCTCTCGATCCTGAACCTCTCCAGAGTAGATGTTTTCGTGAATTTCGTCCAGCACTTCACCCAGCTCGGGCCCCTCTTCCATTCCGAGCTCAAGCAGGTCGTCTCCATTAATCAACTTTCTGGCGGAGCCAAGTTCTTCTAGTGCCTTGAGATGAGGTAGCAAACTGGTGAACCTCTCCAGAACGGGCAACCAGCCCTCAACCTCGTGAGCGCTTGCCTCGCTATCGGCCATTATAACCCTTAGCAGGTCGGTAAAATACTCGAACCTGTCCGAAACTTCTCCAAGCGAGCACGTCTCGTCCTGGTTGTACCTGACCAGCTGTACTTGTTTCGCCTTTCTCATATCGGGCAAAATTGACCCCCGCATGTGGTTTTTCGCAAGCCAGGCCAGCTTATTCTCTTCCTCGTTGGATAGCCTGAGCCGGGAGGCAATTTTTCTGGTCAGGCGCTCACTCTTTTGAGCATGGCCGCCAAGGTGTTCACCGTCATTCCTCTCGAAGGCGGCAGCTTTCCCCACGTCATGGAGGAATATAGCAAGTTTGATTATAGGGCGAAAACCAAACCTGTCCCCGACTCCGAGCGCACGGAAGCTGTGCTCGAGTACGTCACCCTCTGGGTGGTATTCTTCCGGCTGCGGTACGCCTTCATTTGACGCCATCTCGGGCAGGATTTCGACCAGGATCCCTTTTTCCTTCAGCATCCGCATTCCTTCTTCCGAATTGGGCGTCGCGAGGATATTAAAGATTTCCTCTCTGATCCTCTCCCAGGAGATATCAGTAATCCTGGTCGCCACCCGCTCAATCGCTTTCTCAGTGTCGGGGTCTAACCTTCCATTCAGATCGCAGGTGATTCTTATCGCACGCAGAGGGCGGAGGTAATCCTCCTTAAATCTTTCGAGGGGATTCCCAATCGCTGTAACTTTTTTCTCTTTTAAATCCTGCAAACCTCCGACGTGATCAATAACCCTGCCATCTAGCCCCAGTGCCATCCCGTTGACCGTAAAATCCCGGCGCTTTACATCCTCCAGCAGGGAGTTCGCGGGTTCAACTTCACCGGGTTTTCGTCCGTCGTATTCGGACTCAGTCCTGAATTGAGCGACTTCGTACTCCTCCCCCTCAGGGGAAACGAGAACCAGCACGCCGAAGCTTTTTCCCACTTCCACGAAGTCGTAGTCCGTAAATATTTGTTTGATCTCGTCCGGGCCCGCTGAAGTGGCGATGTCTATATCCACGTCCTCGGGCTTGAATGCGAAGTCCTCGTGATACAAACCTCGCAAAAGATCCCGAACGGCACCACCCACAATCACGGCCCGGTAACCGGCGTCTTCCAGCCTACGAAGCAACTCTTTTGCCCTGGGATGAGCAGAAAGAATCCGATCCGGATCAATCTGGAGCACTTTAGCCAAATATACCCCGAATTTTATCCATCAGTGAAGATTCCGTCTTTGTTTCTTTTTCATAAGTTTCCTGCGACATTATATCGCCTTCCTCTCTCGCCATTTCCAGGGTCTTCTTCCACTTGTTCTTCTTCTTAATAATCTCCTCCCACTCTTCAGCAAACATGGTCAGGGTATCTACAGCGTTTTCCAGGTCAAAACTGCCTCCCGGACGGGGCGAGTTCTTTATATCGTCCCTCAAAGAAGTGAGGCCACCGGGCAACGGACGCAGGTGAACGTCCCCTTCGATCCTGACCAGAACGAAAGTAGTTGCTTCACTTATCAAACCAAACGTCGATAGATCTATCGAATTTACCGGCATCTTTTCGACGAACTCGCTATCGGCCTTCATAAACTCCTGTTTCACGTATTCTCTCCAGGGCTGCGCCATGGTTACCTCCTTGGTTCTTTTTGACTGGACTCAAATATCGGCCAATTTTCCTTCTCCGCTCCTTTCGCTCAGAATACGATCCGCTTCCTCTATATAGTTCTCAATCGCACGTTTCAGTTCTCCCGAGTCGTGATACTTCCTGTTCCTATCCAGGTATTTGACGAATTCGATCCTCAATTCCTTTTCGTACAAATCGCCGTCGAACTCCATTAGATGAGCTTCGATTCCGTGGCCACTCTCGTCCTCAAAAGTCGGTCGCCTTCCAACGTGAACAACCCCCCGGTACGTTTCTCCATCAACCTCCACCACTGCCGCGTAACTCCCCTTTTTCGGCATTACGATCCGGTCGTCGATATCCAGGTTAGCAGTTGGAATTCCCAGTTCGGACCCAACACCGTGACCTTGAACTACCTCACCGAGATAATCGGGGTTCCGTCCCAACAGTTCCCGAGCCACTTTGATGTTACCCTCCCTGAGAGCCTGACGGATCCATGTACTGCTCACAGGGCGGCCATTCCTCTTCAATTGTTGTTTTGGGTGGACGGAAAACCTCCCGTTATTCAGGATCTCCAGATCACGATAAGACCCGGATCTGTTCTTACCAAAATGCCAGTCCGTACCAACAACGACTGCATCAACACTGAGCCGCTCTACCAGAACCTTCTCCACGAACTCCTCGGGTGTAAAATCTTTCACCTTGAGAAAGTCGCCGAGCACTATCCGATCAACGAAGTTCTCAAGATGCTCTACCTTCCTTTCTGGCTGCATCAACAAAGGCGGTCCTTCATCATTCAGGTAGCGTCTCGGCGGCATATCGTAAGTATAAGCCCCGCTATCGATCCCCCTTTCGTCCGCGATTTCCCCGGTCTTTTCCAGCAATAACTGATGACCCCTATGTACCCCATCAAAGGTGCCTATGGTCAGCGCCAGACCACCAGAACTCTCATTAGCCATTCCTCCGGCGGATTCTGGTAGACCCTGTTCGTCACCCTGTGTACCTACTTCAGTCATTAGTCTAATCTTTTTCGGATGTCCTTAAGTATTTTTTTCTTTACCTCTTCAAGTTCTCCATCAACCATGCAACCGGAAGCTACCTTATGTCCACCGCCGCCGAATTGGCTGGCAACTTTGCTGACATCGATCCCCCCTTTGGAGCGAAAAGAGACCTTCACCTTGTTCTCCGGTAGTTCTTTAAACAGACAGGCCACTTTCGCCCCCTCAGTGGTCCGAAGCTTACCCACAACACCTTCCGTATCTTCCTGGGTCGCCTCCGCCTCTTCGATGATTTCCGGCGTTATTTCAGCCCAGACGATTTCGTCCTTGAAGCTGGCCCGGCCGAGCACTTTGCCAAGCAACTTTAACTTGGAAAAGGGCTCTCGTTCGTATAAGTTGACTATTACCGATCGAGCATCCGCGCCCCTTTCCAGCAATTTCGCCGCTCGGTCCAGCAGGTCTGCGTTGACGTTTTCGTTTCTAAAAGACGAAGTATCAGCAATTATCCCGGAGTAAAGGGCAGTGGCGATTGGCTCGTCTATTTTCAGTCCCATGTACTCAATGAGATCGGCGATTATCTCCGTCGTGGCTGCCACAGGTCGGACGTAATTTATATCACCAAAATTGGTATTGTCCTTGTGGTGATCGATATTGATAGTCGGTAGAGTTCTAAATATTCCTTTACCTTTGTCACCAAGTCGGTCCAGGTCGCTGCAGTCGACTGCGATACCGATCTCCACCTCGTCCATTTTATTCTCAAGTTCTCCTGGAGTTAGCACCTGCCCCGCACCTTTTAGGAATTCCAGGTTTTTCGGAACCCCGTCCCGATTGTAGAGTACGGTATTTTTGCCTCGCTGTCGCAGAGCTCGCCCCAGACCGAGCTGACTTCCTATTGCATCAGCTTCCGGGCTCCGGTGAGAGGCGATAAAAAAGGTATCGTGCCGAGAGAGTACGTCTTCGATTTCTTTTAATCTATTCATTCACTTAGCTTCCTCTTTCTCACCTTTTGGTGAGTATTTTTCAATTACAAGTAGCTGAGGGCAGAAACCACGTCAACTAATCTTCAATAACTATCAAATCAATTATATGAACGGGATTTATACAAGTCAAAACCGTTCAGGGGCTGTTGCACCTATAGTGTAAGTCCGATTACAATGGTATAGTTATGAGTGAAAACGAAGAAGATCGAGGTCCTTTAAGCGGGGCCAAAAAGCCAGGAGATTCTGGTTTATCGAATCTCAGGCCGAAAAAACTTGACGATTTTATAGGCCAGGAAGAAGTAAAAAAGCGGCTTTCCATACTATTGGAAGCCGCCCTCAACCGGGGAGATTCCGTTGATCATACCCTGTTTCACGGACCTCCTGGGCTTGGGAAAACCACTCTTGCTCACATAGTTTCCCATGAAATGGGGGTAAACATCAAGACTACATCGGGGCCGGCAATAGATAAACCCGGAGACCTGGCTGCCATCGTCAGCAACCTGACCCCGGGTGACATCCTATTCATAGACGAAATCCACCGGCTGAGGCGAAACGTAGAAGAAGTGCTCTATCCGGCCATGGAGGATTACAAAATAGACATAGTAATCGGTGAAGGTCCCAGCGCCCAGTCCATCCGACTTGACGTTCCACCCTTTACTTTAATCGGCGCCACAACGAGGACCGGATTGCTTACCTCACCGCTAAGAGATAGGTTCGAGGTCGTTCTCCACCTGGATTTTTACGATGTAGAAGCCATAGAGGACATCGTCCTGCGGGGAGCGGAACTACTGGACGTGGAAATAAACGACGGGCACGGTGGGGCGAATGAAATCGCCAAACGCTCCAGGGGGACTCCACGTATTGCCAACCGGCTGCTGAAGCGTACCCGGGATTACGCAGAAGTCAGGGCGGACGGTTACATCGACCGAGAGGTCGCTAAAGAAGCTTTGGAGATGCTTGGAATAGATGAAAAGGGTTTAGACAAGCTGGATCGGCGCATCCTGGAAACCATTATAGATAAGTTCGACGGTGGCCCGGTGGGAATCGACACCATATCGGCGGCACTCTCGGAGCAAAAGGATACCATTGCAGAAGTTTACGAACCCTACCTCCTCACAAAAGGTTTCCTGGAACGAACCAGCCAGGGCCGTAAGGTCACCTCAAAGGGATTGGAGCACCTGGGTTACGAAGGTCAAAAACTACTATAAGCTCAGCTTTCAAATTTCAAAAACTTTTTTTCAATCTCCCAGAGGCACAATTTCGGTATCGAATAGGTTCCATAATTCACCAAATCCCGTCAGTTTTTTAAGCTCTGCTCAAGGAAGAAATAAAAAAAGCCAGCAACTCATTTCCTGCCGACCCGATTTTCAAGCTTCCAGGTTTGTCCGTTGGCCAAAACCGACCTGATCAATCGACTTTTTTCGACTAAAATTAACCACAATGAGCAAAGAGTTCGTACTAAAAACCGAAAAAGAGCCTAAAGGCGATCAGCCACAGGCAATTGAAGAACTGACGGAGGGTGTGGAATCCGGGTTAACCCACCAGACCCTGCTTGGTGCCACAGGTACCGGGAAGACTTTTACAATGGCGAACGTCATCGAAAACGTCCAGAAGCCGACCCTGGTAATAGCCCACAATAAAACCCTGACAGCTCAGCTATGGAACGAGTTCAACGAACTATTTCCCGATAACGCCGTCCATTATTTCGTTTCCTATTACGATTACTACCAGCCCGAGGCTTACGTTCCGGAGACGGATACATACATAGAGAAGGATTCTTCGATAAACGACGAAATAGACCGGCTCCGTCACAAAGCAACCGCCGCCCTGTTCGAAAGGAAGGACGTGATAATAGTCGCCAGCGTCTCCTGTATCTACGGACTGGGTTCTCCCGACACCTACGAAGACATGGCGCGCCCGCTTACTCTGGAAAGCCACCTAGAGCGCAACGACCTTCTGCACAAACTCGTCCGTCTCCAGTACAAACGAAACGACTACGAGCAGGAGAGAGGGACCTTCCGGGTCAGAGGAGATACGGTAGAGATCGTTCCTATTTACGGTGAAGAGGTAATCAGGGTCGAGTTTTTCGGTGACGTCATCGACCGGATCAGGATCGTTGATCATATAACCGGAAAGACCATTGAGGAAAAGGAAAAGGTAGTGATTTACCCAGCCACACACTTTATTACCTCTCGCTCCAAGCTAAACGAGGCAATGGAGGAGATCGAGGAGGAGCTGGAGGAGCAGCTCGACCGGTTTCACAGGCAGGACAAACTCCTGGAAGCCCAGCGCCTGGAAAAACAGACCCGCCACGACCTGGAGATGATGGAGGAACTCGGCTACTGCAAAGGCATAGAGAACTACTCCCGACACCTGACAGGACGGGATCCCGGTGAACCTCCCTATACGTTAATTGATTACTTCCCCGACGACTTCCTCATCTTCGTCGACGAATCACACCAGACGATACCCCAGCTTGGAGGAATGTATAACGGCGACAGATCCAGGAAAGAGACGCTGGTCGAACACGGCTACCGCCTGCCGTCCGCCATGGATAACAGACCGCTGCAATTCGAGGAGTTCGAGGACAGGATAAACCAGATCATCTACACATCCGCCACCCCGGGACCCTACGAGTACGAGCACAGCAGCAAGGTCGTAGAACAGATTATCAGGCCAACCGGTCTAGTCGATCCGGAAGTAGAGGTCCGTCCGATTGAGAACCAGGTCGACGATTTACTCAACGAGATTGAAAAGGTAACGAGCCGAGACGAACGAGTACTGGTAACCACGCTGACGAAAAAGCTCGCCGAGGAATTGACCGACTATTTCGTGGAAGTCGGTGTAAAGGCACGTTATCTCCATTCCGAGATAGATACACTGGATCGAGTTAAGATACTGCGCGAGCTCCGGCAGGGAGACTTCA
>CAZWZR010000091.1:0-6926 GCA_964638365.1 uncultured Thermotogae bacterium
TATATTTACCTTGCAGAGCTTTGTCTGGGCGGGAAACATCGTGAATTTCCTTATAATTAAGAAAACCTCAGGGGGTAAAAATGACAAATATACCATTTTCAGCGGAAGAGACGTTAAAGATCGCCATCGAGATCGAGAAAAACGGTCGGGAATTTTATGAAGGCATGGTAACTGAAACGGAAGACCAGGATATCAAGGAAATATTCGATGACCTGGCCACTCAGGAAGTTAAGCACATGAAGACTTTTGAAGAGATGCTGGGGGATGTTGAAGTAGAAAAAGGCCCCGATCTTAATTCTCTGCTGTACGAGGGACTGGAAGAGAGCTACCTGTCCGCGCTTGCAGATTCAAAAGTTTTTAGCCCCGCCAACAGGAATATCGAGGAAGCGAAACGAGTTGATACGAGAGATGAGCTATTGAGCATTGCGATATCTCTTGAGAAGGATACCATACTCTACTACTACGAGATTTTACAGAAAGCGAAAAATTCCGGCGATCAGGAATTAATTATGGATGTAATTGAGGAAGAAAAATCTCACGTGAAGCGACTGGCGGGACTCCTGTAATCTGGAATTTTTGTTTCTTGAGCTGGTCTGGCACCAGTAGCCGGATGATCATCTCTGGAGTGGTTGGGGGCTCCTGGGTTCAAAAGTTGATCCCAGCGATCACCTTGTAGCGACACGAAAGTCAGTAACCTATTTGACAGCACTCCTCGATGATAGGTGATCATTTACCCTATCATTTTAAATAGGGAGGTGGTAGTTTGACCAGGACTTCGCTAAGTACGGGAGTACTAGCATTCATCCTGATAGTATCCCTGTTTATTCCCGCCATCGGTCAAAATGGTAATGAAGAAGGAGTCCAATCGGCCACGGAGGAAGAGTTCACAAAGATTCAGGAAGAGGTTGAAGCATTGAGGAAAACGATAAACGAGCTATCTTCCACGAACCAGGGTCAGAACCAGGAACTCGAGGCCAACCGGACCGCAATTGACCAGTTGAAAAAGGATCAAAAATCGTTACAGGGTTCCCTTTCCGACTTAGAAGAAACTGTAATGAACCGTGAGACAAAGTTGGATAGGATCTCTTCCCTGAACCAAAGAACCGGAAACCTGGAAAACAGGATGAAAAAACTCGTGGATGAGCTGGGGGAATTGGATCAACGCATCTCGAGTGACGGGCAGGAGGTGGCAGAGCTTAAATCCAGCTTTAGGTCACTCCAGGAAGAGGTCAGTAACTTGAGCGACGAATTGAGTGACGTCGAGTCAAGTTTGACGGAAGTCCGTAAAAACTCCTTCGACAATGAAAAGAAACTGGCCGACCTGGAGGAAACGTACCGGGCGTCAGCCAGGAGAAACCTTCTGGTGGCTGCTAGCGGGATCGTGGTTGGCCTTGCCGGGTTGACCCTGTTCTGGGCCTCTTAATCTACTTTTTGGGTTAGTGGTTATTTTACGAGCCCCTTGTTACTTCTAAAAAATCGATATTTCTACCTTGAGGTAATTCAAATAGGTTTCCAACTATACTCGTCATGTCTATTTTAAATAGCCTGGAGCTCCAGGGTTTCAAATCCTTCAAGCAAAAGACGGTCATTCCGTTTCGAAAGAACGGATTGACCGCTATCATCGGGGAAAACGGGTCCGGTAAGTCGAACATAGTCGATGGTTTGACCTTCGTCATGGGGCAGCGGTCCTCAAAACTCCGTGCCAATAGGTTGAGCCAGTTGATCTATAACGGCGGTGAAGGAGGCAACCCGGCGGATAATGCGATGGTTAGAGTAAACCTCGATAATAGTGACGACCGTTTCACGGACGTGATTGGGGAACACCTCGAGAACGGAAGTGAACCGGATGAGATAACTATCGGTCGAAAAGTCACGCAAAACTCGTCTTCCTACAAGTTCATGGGGAAGAACTGCAAGAGATCAGTGATCGACGATATACTTGACGAGGCCAATATGGACCCAAGCAGGCATCATATAGTCAATCAGGGAAAAATAACCGAGATAGTCAACATGGGTTCCACGAAGCGAAGGGAGATCATTGACCGATTGGCGGGGATCAGCGAGTACGATGAAAGGAAACAGCAGGCCATCAGGGATCTCAGGGATGTCAAAGAAAAGCTAATGACGAACCGCGTAATTCTGGGGGAAAGGAGGACTCAGCTCAACAGGCTGGAGAAGGAAAGAAATGCCGCTCTCGATTACAGGGAGAAGGAAGAGGAGCTGGAGCTGGTTGAGAAGTCGATAGATTACAAAAAATACAAAAACAAAAAAGAAGAACTGGAAAAGTTTCAAGAAAAGGAGAAGAGGATAAAAAAGAAGCTGTCTTCCCTGGAGGAAAACCTCGAGTCCGCTGACAGGGAGTCGGAAGAGAAGGAGAAAAGGTTGAAGGAGCTCAAGGAGGAACGCGAGGGGGACGAGGAGAAGGAGCTCTCAGGGGAAGTGGAACAGCTAAAAATGGATCTGGTTGCTAAGAGGGGGGACGTACGCTCGAAGGAGAAAGAGATCGAGAACCTCGAGGACTCGGTTAGGGAGCTCAAGGATCTCAAGAGCAGGACCAGCACGAAGTCCGCGAGAAAAAAGAGGTCGGTTAAGGCCCTGCTTGATAGCGGGAGAAGCGGCATATACGGTACCATCCAGGGCTTAATGGAAGTCGAGCCGGACTATCAGATAGCGCTGGAGACGACGATTGGCGGGCACCTCCAGGATTTGGTAGTGGATTCTCGCTCGACGGCGATAGAATCCGTTAACTACTTGAAGGAAAACAACCTGGGCCGAGCCAGGTTCCTTCCGCTGAGAGATATATCCGGTTCAAGGATGAGCCAGGCGTCGAAAAAGGCGTTAGAGCTTTCCGGCGTGATTGATTACGCCATCGAGCTGATTGACTTTGATTCCAAGTATCGCCGTGCATTTGAATACGTCTGCCGGGATACTCTGGTAGCGGAAGACCTGGAGTCGGTCGAGGAGGCGGAAGACGTCAGGGTGGTAACTCTGGACGGTGACGTTCTTAGTCGTGGCGGGGCCGTTTCAGGTGGTACGGCTAAGAAGAAGAAAAGCAATTCGAAAAGCAACAAGAAGAAGGAATTAGAGAAGAAGATCAAGAAAAAGCAGGAAAACATCAAACGACTGAAGCGTGAAGTCAAAACCGCGAAAAGCGAACTCGAAAACCTGAAAGAAGAGCTGGAAGAGAAGGAAAACCAGCTCGAAGACAGGACGAAGACCGACGAAGAGTTAAAGGAAAAATCCGAAAAGCTCGAATCCGAACTGGCCGAGCTAAAGAGCAAGCAGAAAGAATTGTATCGAAAGACGGAGAGGCAGAGGAGGAAAAAGGATAACGTGGAGAAGGACCTGGAAGGGGTGAAGCGGGACCTGAAAAACCTGGAGAAGCCCGAAGACGATATCGACTTTCTGGATGAACCTCTAAAGGGGCTAATTACGAATAAACGAAACCTGAAACGGGATCTGGATCGGTTGCAACCCGTAAACATGAAGGCAATCGACGAATACGAAGAGTTCAAAGAGGAAGTCGACGATCTCGAGGAAAAGTTGAGTGATTTACGAGGCGAGAAGCGAGAAGTCGAGAGGCTTATCGGCAGGATTGAACGAGAAAAGAAGGATAAGTTTTACTCGACGATGGACGATCTCTCCGAACATTTTGAAGAAATCTTCAGGAAGCTCTTTGACGGGGGGCATGCCCATCTGGAACTGAGCCGTGAAGGTGATATAGATTCCGGTTTGCTCATAAAGGCCCATCCGCCGGGAAAGGAGCTTATAGTCCTGGACTCGCTCTCCGGAGGCGAGAAGACATTGACCGCCATAGCTTTTATCTTTGCTCTCCAGGAGATGAATCCGGCTCCGGTGTACGTGATGGACGAGATAGACGCGGCGCTGGATCAGAGACGCTCCAGGAAGGTTGCAGACCTGCTGGAAGAATACGCCTCGGACGCTCAGCTGATACTGATATCGCACAACGAGGAAACGGCAAAACACGCGGATCAGGTGTTTGGGGTCTCGATGCAGAACGGTCAGTCGGAAATACTATCGATAGAGCTGAACTAAGGGATACCTATGGAAGATTATCCTGAAGAGGTCCAGAATCTGGAGAAAAAGGGAAAACCTGTTATTTCACCGGACGTCCTGGATTCCCCTGACTGGAGAGAGGTTCTGGATTGGTATGAGTACAGTGGTGATCCATGGGAAGTATCCGTTCGTGATACTGCCAGGGATTTTCGGCGGGAACTGGAAGGTATGCGCGAAGATAACCTGGAGCTTTCAGGCAGGATGGTTCTGACCTGCGCGGTAATTCTCAGGGCAAAGGCAGAAGGACTATCGGGTAATGACGAGTCGGATGAGGAAGCTGAAGAGGAGGACGGCCTGGAACCCGGTTACTGGGGTTACGAGGAGTTCGAAACCGAGAGCTACGTTCCCGACCTGGAAGTTCCTCTGAAGAGGATAAAAAAGAGGACCATAGCAAAAAGCGAGCTAGGTGAGGCTTTTTCCAGCGCGCTGGAGGTCCACGAAAGAAGAATGGAAAGACGGACCAATGTGGAAAATGAAAGTAGCCCGGACTGGGGAATGGATCTGGAGGATGAAGGCAACTTTAGAGTAAAACTTCAGAGACTTTACAGGAAAGTAAAAGAAAAGTTATCCCGCGGCAAGGATGTTCTGTTCTCCAGACTTTTGAACGAGGATACTAAAGAGGAAAAGTTTCAGAAGTTTATGGAATTGCTGCATTTGCAATCCGAGGGAAGGGTGAAATGCAAACAGGAGGAACCGTTCTCTGAAATTAAAGTGAAACTGGCCGAAGAAGAAAATTCAGAGAACCATGAGTAGTCACCCGGAAAGAAAGGACCGGGGAGGCAGAACCGGCCCCAAGGCAATTATCGAAGCGGCTCTTTTCCTCTCCAGTGATCCGGTCTCTAGAGGGGAACTCCTGGATTTGACCGGTTTGAACGAAGAACAGCTTGGTCGAGTCCTGGAAGACCTGAAGAAAGACCTGGACTCAGGAGATCGCGGACTTGAGTTATTCGAAAACCAGGGTTCGTACCGCTTCAAGGTAAAAAGAGGGTTACTGGACAGGGTCAAACACCTCGCCCCCCATCAGGATATGTCACGGGGAGTTCTGCGGACCCTGTCCGTCATAGCTTATAACAGCCCGGTCCTGCAGAAAGAGGTCGTAGATATTCGGGGCAACGGGGCCTACGATCATATCGACAAGCTTCGAGAACGAAACTTCGTGAAATCGGAGCAGGAAGGCCGGACTAAGCTGCTCTCCGTGACTCAGCACTTCCTTGATTACTTCGAACTGGAAAACCTGGAAGAGTTGAGACAGGGAGAGGACGCCCCGGAAGAATTCTCTAGCTGAACTCCCTCAGGTATTCGCGCTGCTCCGGGCTGAGATCGTCAATATCAACGTTCATACTTTTCAGCTTCATTTCCGCGACTCTTTTATCCACTTTCTCGGGAACCGAGTAGAGTCTGTTCTCAAGTCCATCCGTTTTCAGTATATGTTCGGTTGTCAGAGTCTGCAGGGCGAAGCTTATGTCCATGATCTCGGCCGGGTGTCCGTCACCTGCTGCCAGGTTGACGAGTCTGCCTTCGGCCAGGAGGAAAAGTTCACGACCATCCTTCATCTCGAAGCGTTCTACGTTTTCGCGAAACTTTTCCCTGCTGGTTGAAAGCTCTTCAAGCGCGTCGAGATCTATCTCGACGTCAAAATGGCCCGCATTTGCGAGGACGGCCTTATCTTTGACCTTTTCTAGGGCACGCCTTGGGATGACTTTTATATTACCGGTGGCGGTGATGAAAAAATCCCCCTGGGGTGCCGCGTCTTCTATGTTCATGATCCGGTGTCCGTCCATTTTGGCCTCAAGAGCCTTTACCGGATCGACTTCCACTACTATTACGTCAGCCCCCATTCCGTCGGCGATCTTGGCAATACCTCTGCCACACCAGCCATAACCCACCACAACTGCGGTGCTGCCGGCTACCGTGAGGTTGGTCGTTCGAGTGATTGCGTCCCAGGTCGACTGCCCGGTACCGTATCTGTTGTCGAACAGGTACTTCATCCTGGCATCGTTAACGGCGAACATTGGGAAGTTCAGCCTATCCTCACGGTCCAGTGCCTTTAGCCTATGGATGCCCGTTGTAGTCTCTTCCGCGCCGCCTATGATTCCCGTGCTAAAGTTCTCCAGCGGCCCATGGAGTTGTTTCACCAGGTCTCCACCATCATCGATTATCAGATCCGGTTCCTTATCAAGAACCTGTTCAAGCTGTTTCTCGTATTCCTCTTTACTTACTCCCCAGCGAGAGAAGACAGTAACTCCATCGTACTCGTTAAGAGCTGCCGCTACGTCGTCCTGGGTTGACAGGGGGTTGCTGCTGGTTATAAAAACCTCTCCCCCTGCTTCCGCGAGGGCCATGGCGAGTCGGGCCGTCTTCGCTTCAAGGTGAATGCTAACGCCTATTCTATGACCGGCGAAAGGCTCCTCCTCCGCTAGTTCCGACTCGATCTCCGACATCACAGGCATGTGAGATTTGACCCAGTTGATCTTTTCCTTCCCCTCTGGTGCCAGGCTTGCGTCCGCTATATTACCTTCCATACATACCTCCTTTTGACAAAATTAAAAAGACCTAATCGGGCCGTAGGTTATCCCTGGATAAACCTCCGTCCGCCCAATCCTGTAAAGTTCGCCAAGTAGTTAAATTAAAACCAATCCGGAGGAAGTAATCAACAAACTCTATCCGAACATAGTGTAGCGCTTTGTGTGTAAAAAAACAGCTTTGGGAACCGTTCAGCAAAATCCTATCGGAGGCCGAGCGGGCACGGTTCCACCCTTTCGTGGGCTCTGTTTTTAACCTCCGGGCTTACCGGACCGAGAAATTTCCGACCAAAATTGGCGACCCTTAAACTTTTTTGCTGTAAGGAG
>CAZWZR010000092.1:0-6877 GCA_964638365.1 uncultured Thermotogae bacterium
CGACTTGATAGTAAAAGCTGGTTTGGCTGCCGCCAGTCAGATTAAGAGAGGGAATGAAAACTGCTGTTCCGGTTCCTCAGGTTGTTCAACCGGATGCTGCGGTTGAAGAGCTTGTTACTAAATTAACTCTTTAAAGGTAACATTTGTGTGGGCTTTGATATCCGCCGAGAGCTGTTTTTTTCTTCTTACCTTACGCTTAGCCTCCCCCTGTGATGGATGAGGTCGAACTTTGGTTACCTGGCTAATAATTGTTAAACTGGTAGCGTAAACTTAGATGTCGGCCTTCTCCAAAGAATCCGCAGGAATGTAAGTTAGCTTACGTAAAAGACTGGCCGAGTCGGCTAAGCTTTACTTGGCCTACCCCGGTAAGTTCCATTGGGCAGGTTTCGATCAACTTAAAACAGGAGGAATATTATGGCTGAAAAGACTATAACTATTAATTCGGAAACGAAGGCGGGCATTCAGGTGAAATCATCGGTAAGAGATTTCGAGTTCGTGACGGATCAACCGGAGGAAAAGAACGGGACGAATCAGGGCCCTACCCCGGTGGAGTACCTGCTGGGAAGTCTTGGGTCCTGTATCTGTATAACGAGCCGGATGGTGGCCGATAAGATGAATCTGAACCCCGATTCCGTAAGTACAACGGTGGAAGGGGACATAGACTACGAGGGAATGGTCAATCCGGAGAAAGTCCGGCCGGGGGTAGGCGAAATCAGGGTAAAAGTCGAGATGGAAGGTGATCTGAGTAAAGCGGAAAAGGAAAAGATCGTGGATCAAGCAGAAAAAAGCTGTCCCGTGACGGATACGCTTAAAAACGAGGTAAACGTAAGCTTCGAATCCAGTGACTAAAAGTCTTTTTCCAGGGAAGGTGAAGGGTAATGGTTGATGTACTGAAAAAAGAGCTGGATCTTCCGTTCGATCAGGCCGTGGAACAGGTCAAGGATAAGGTCGAAGAGAAGTTCTCCGTTCTCATGGTTAAGTCCCTGGACGACGTCATAAAGGGGAAGCTGGATCTGGAGGATTACCCGCTGAAATACACGACGATCCTTGCCTGTGGTCCCCGTCTGGCGAAATCCGCGCTCGACGTCTCCGAGGATATGGGAACGTTGATGCCGTGTTCATTCAGCGTTTACGAGAAGGAAGGTCGGGTGTTCGTAAGTCACGTCTCCATTATGAAGATCGGGTCCGAGCTGGGAATCGCCGATGCCGAGGAGATGGAGCCGGTGATTGCCGAGACGGGCCGGAGAGTTGAAAGCGTCTGGAACGAGCTTTAGCGTAGATTTACAGAGGAGGTCAAAGGATGGATTCGAAAAAACCGAACTCTAGCTACGATGCGGTCGTAATCGGCTCCGGTCAGGGTGGGACGCCGCTTGCCCACTACATGGCGGATCAGGGATTGAAGACCGGGTTGATCGAAAAGGAGCACGTCGGCGGCACGTGCGTGAACGAAGGTTGTACCCCGACTAAGACCATGATCGCCAGCGGACGGGTGGCTCACCTCGCAGGGCGATCCGAAGATTACGGCGTAAGCACGGAAGAAGTCGAGGTGGACCTTTCACGGGTTAGGGAAAGAAAGAGAAGTATAGTCGAGAGTTTTCGGGAAGGTAACCTGGAAAGGATAAAGGGAAAGCCCGGACTGGAGCTGATCCGCGGTGAGGCTACTTTTACCGGACCCTATACCCTGGAAGTAACGGGAGATGGCGGGGAAAAACAGATCGTAGAAGCGGAAAGGATATTTATAGACACCGGAGCCAGACCGTCAGCACCGCCCATCGAGGGTCTCAACGAGGTCGACTACCTGGATTCTACCTCCATCATGGAACTGGGAGATGTGCCCGACAAGCTGTTGATAATCGGTGGGGGCTATATCGGCGTCGAGTTCGGCCAGTTATTCCGCAGGTTCGGGGCCGAGGTCACGATATTCCAGCGAAGTTCGCAGCTATTGACCCACGAGGACAGGGACGTGGCAGAATACGTGGCGTCAATCCTCGAAGAAGACGGTGTAAGCGTCGAGTTGAACAGCGAGGTACACCGGGTGGAGCACGCTCCAGAAGGGGTTAAAGTGGTGGCCGGAGATTCCGCCGGTGAAAGGGGAACTCACTTATTGGTGGCGGCGGGCCGGGCGCCCAACACGGACGGGCTTGGTCTGGAGAATACCCGGGTGGAAACTACCGACAGGGGACATGTCAAGGTCAACGACAAACTGGAGACCGACCAGGAAAGGGTATACGCTCTGGGAGACGTAAAGGGCGGTCCTGCATTTACTCACATTTCCTACGACGATTTCCGGATCCTGAGGGATAACTTGTTCGAGGACGGAGAAAGATCCGTAAAAGACCGGCCGGTACCCTATACTGTCTTCACCGATCCCCAGCTAGGCCGGATTGGGTTGACGGAGGAAGACGCAAGGGAGAAGGGCTATGAGGTGGAAGTAGCAGAGATGTCGATGGAAGGCGTTGCTCGGGCCCTGGAAGTGGACGAGACCCGCGGGATGATGAAGGTCGTCGTGGACCGGGAAACCGAAAAGATTCTGGGTGCGGCGGTTCTTGGGATTGAGGGCGGCGAAATTGCTTCGGCAATTCAGATCGCTATGATGGGCGATCTCTCCTATAAGGAATTGAAAGAAGGTGTATTCTCCCATCCCACTCTGGCTGAATCCTTGAATAACCTGTTTGCAACGCTTTAGGGCTAATTCTTCACGGTAATAAAAAAGCGGGTCGTGAATTGGCCGTAATAACTTAATTACGGCGAATTGCGAGGGTAAAAGAAACGAAGACATCGCTTGAATCGTCACCGCGATTTCTATTTATTAGCGGGCTTTCGTATTCATCCCCGACCAGAGGTCGAGGGATTCTGCGGGATTTTGATCAATTAGAAAATTCGATAGCCGGGGGTTTCTACCCCCGGTGTCGGGATGGGTCGAAGTGTCGGGAGTTTCTCCTAGTTAAAACGCCAGGTATTTTTTATTAATTGACAATTCCCGTTAAAACTCCCTATTGTTATATGATCAGCAATACCCAAATTTAAGAAGGAGGTAGAGATGGAAAACAAACTGGACTCTCTTAACTTAGACGAAATTATCGGCCATTCCATCGAATCCGAAGAAAAGTCCAGGCAGTTTTACGGCCAGTTCGTTGAGAAGGGAAAAGGAAAGCTAGTTAAGGAAAGGTTCAATGGTCTGATGGAGGACGAGAAACTCCACAAGCAAGTCCTGCTGAATTTACATGAGGATATCTACGGGGACCGGGACTACGTGACCCCTGAGAACGATGAGCTGCCTCCTCACGAAGATTTTGAGAATCTGGGGAACGTGGACAACCTGATTGATGCCCTGAAAAAGGCAATGACCAACGAAAACAACGCAATCAGGATCTACGAATACCTGGCTGAGGAGTACGGGGAATACTCCGGAGTGTTTGAGTACCTGGCCGCGATGGAGCACGGTCATTACGAGTCTCTGAAGAAAGAAAAGGAACTGTACGAACGGGGACCCGATCAAGGAGATCAGGGGGGAGGCGACAGGAGCTTCTGGAAATTACTCGGACTGGAAGGAATCTGATCCCCACCTTCAGGAAAAGTTCTTGAGGTCACCAAACTCTCAAATGAATTAGATCGGAAATATGAACTTGAACACCACCCTGATCAATAATTTGATATAATGAAAAATACCTGTGATATTCTCTGGCAGTTGAAGGAGTTCGATTTGCTTTCTCAGCTGGATGAAGACCAGCTGGAAGAACTCAGTTCCTGGATCAAAGACCTAGAATACAGTCAGGGGGAGCTAATATACCTCCCGGGAGAGCCGAGCGAGTCCGTCTATTTCCTGAAAAAGGGGAGGGTGAAACTTTCCTACCGCGGGCCGGCTGGGAAGGAATTCACGGTGTCGATCCTCGACGAAGGAGAGCCATTTGGGGAAATGTCCGTCGTCGGTGAAGAAGATCGCAGCCTGAAAGCGGAAGCCCTCGATGACGTGGTTCTATGCACCGTCTCTAAACGGGACTTCCTCCACTTTACCGACCAGAACCCATCTCTGTCACTCAGCGTCGCCAAAAAGATCGGTCAGCACCGTCGCGAGATCGAGAACAGTCTTGCCGACCTGCTCTTCAAAGACGTTCCATCTCGATTAGCTACGACCCTCCGTCAGCTCGCAGATGAATACGGGGAGGAGAGCGGAGACGGGGTAAAAATCAAACCCGCTCTGACTCATGACGAAATCGCCAAGTTGATTGGTTCCACGCGGGAAACGACCACGTCGAACCTGAACGAGTTCGAATCCGAGGGCCTGATAGAAAAGGGAAGAGGCAACATCGTAATAAAAGACGTCAGTGGTCTAAAAGCGCGAGCCTCCAGAAATTAGAAGAATAACCACGATTTCAGCGAACACTTCCAAAGTTTTGACACCAAACCTCTCCTGACGTAAGCCAGCTTACATAACTTACCTCCTCTATCCGCTATGCTTGATGTCGAAGAATAGTTGAAAGATCAAATGAAATGTGGAGCAGGTTTCGAAATGCACGTTGAATACGAGGAGGTAAGCATGAAACTGAACGAACTCACAAAAAATCTTACCGTTTTCGCATTGGCTTTTGCTCTGGTTGTAGGGGTTGGTGCAGTAACACTGGGAGATCAGCATAAGATGGAAGAGGAAAAGGTCACCGTAACCGCAGATGGAGAGGGTCTATGGATTTACCCTGGTCGGAGAAAGCTGAATCCGGAAGTATTTGGAACCCCGGATAATCCGAAGATGCTGGAAGCCTTACCTATCGAAGGCAGGATGGTAAGTGAGGACGGAGAAGAGTTTACCACGACCAAGGAACCCGGTCCATTTTCCAACAAGGTAGCCCCATCCGAAGGAGAGTTATCGCTGACTATCTGGGACATGACGCCTGTAGACAGTATGGATTCAGAGGATAAAGCCGACCTGGAAGCGACATTTGATGGTCCTTCCGGTGAACATACCTATCGGGTGGTGCTGGAGAAACTCATTCCAGTTGGACCGCACCACCAGTTCTTCGGCGGTGCAGCGACCAACGTCTGGATGCACGGCTCCACAGGTATAGGCGAACCGTTTATGCCCGCTACTTTTAGCTACGTGACGCTCTGGGGCTTCGGCGACTTCTACCGGGACGGGGAGATGCTTGACGATAAACGGCTGATCCACGTCATGTTAACCCCGAAGATGAGGACCGAGGAGAACGAACTGGGTTTTGGAATCTCAAACATGAACGAACTGGAAATACATTTCATTATGCCACCGACGAGGGTCGAGGGCGGCCATCCGGAAGATGCGCCACTTCCGACCAAGCTGATGCTGCCCAATGGACAGGAACAACCTTTCGTCCACTTTAATTTCTACGGAAACATAGATGTAGACGGTAATAAATACCTTGAATAACTAAAAACAGTCTCTTGAATCCCGCTAGATCTTCTACACCACCCCCAGCTTCTGGGGGTGGTTTTTCTTTGCCCCCTTCCCATTATATTGATTCCATGTATCCGGATATCCCCCGTTTTTAATCCAATTCTAGCTCGAGCGGTGAGAAGCTAGTTTGAGGGTTTCGGTCGCGACTCAAAAACCCCAGAACACCCATTTGGTTCGTCCGGCCTTTTTGTTATCATTCGTGTTACGTTGCCGAGATCGGAGGGGTTTTTTCTCTATGCAGGACTATCTCCAGCGACTGGGGAAGATCAGACCATCTGCTCGTATTTTCCTGCTGGCTACAATGTTTTTCGGGATCTCCAGCGGGATAAGAAGGGTTGCCCGAAACCTGTATCTACTTTCCCTCGGTTTTGACGAGGGTTTCGTCGGCCTGGTGGTAGGTGTCAGTACTTTTACCGGCCTCCTGGTGGCGCTGCCGAGCGGCCACTTTGGCGATCGTTTTGGCCCCAGGAGGACCATGATTGGAGCGACTCTGCTGGGTGCGGGCGGTGTGGCACTTCAGGGAGTACCACATCAGTTCCCAATTATTCTGGGCGCATCACTAAACCGTCTTGCCAGGTCGGTCTTTTTCATAGTCGGACCTGCCCTGCTGACCCTAGAGAGTGGGACGGAGGAGAGGACTCACCTGTTTAGCGTCTTCAGCTCGACGAGGCGCCTGGCGCTGATCCCGGGTGCACTGCTGGCAGGATATGTCCCGGGAATGCTCGGCAATCTGCTGGGCCTGGGCGGCGTTGGACCTTTCCCCTATAAGCTGACGATCTTTATACAGGCTTTCTTCCTGGCTGCTGCGTTGATTCCCCTGTTTTTGATTGAACCCTCTTCCAAATCCTCCCCTGAAGTGAGTTCGACCTCACGATCTTACGATCTGGAGTTTCTCAAGCAGCCCCTGGCGAAAAGGATCCTCCTTCCTTCTTTGTTAATTGGAACGGGGGCTGGAATGATATTCCCCTTCCTGAACGTAATCTTTGAGCACTACGGGGCGAGCACGGAGCTTATCGGCTGGATCTTCACGGTCCAGTCACTGTTGACGGGACTGGTCGTATTGTTCGCTCCCAACATCTCGGAAAAGTGGGGAAAGGCGAAGGGAGTTGCTCTGAGCAGGCTGGCCTCCATCCCATTTCTACTCGTCGTTGGCTACGCCGGTCAGGTACCGCTGATGGCAGGAGCGCTTATGGTCAGAAGCAGCCTGATGCGGTTGGCCAGCCCCCTCAGAAACAACCTGCTGATGGACATAGCCCGGCCGGGCGAACGCTCGAAGATAAACGGCCTGCGGCAGGTGGCATCCCGGATAGGTCGGACGGCCGCCGGACCCGTTGCAGGTTGGATCCTCTCGAACCTATCCTATAGCCTGCCGTTTCTGTTGACTTCCATACTATACGCAGTTGGTAGCAGCCTTTTTTACCTGGGACTCCACCCCCTCGAGCTGGAACAGGAGGA
>CAZWZR010000093.1:0-6864 GCA_964638365.1 uncultured Thermotogae bacterium
GCTTGACAACGGAAGCGACTGTTCGACCTGTATAGCGGCCTGTCCTCTTACTCCTTAAAGGAATAGGGTACGCAATGGGTATACTAATGTAATAACCGCAGCATGAGGCAAACGATCTTACAAAACTTTGCCGAAAGTGATCGGTAGTACGATTTATGGTATTTTGTTGAATAAAGATTCCCAGATGAGATAATTCTTTAAATATATTTCCAACAGATATCTTCTAACTTTTACGGCAAGAGGACTCACATCCAAGTACCTCAAAGGAGGTGGTGCGATGGCACCTGAAGAGAAAAGCAGTTCCGAGTCTATGGGTTTCGAAAACCAGCTAAATCCTCGAACCCCAAAAGGAAAACCCTGGAGTATCCTTTTAGGTTTGCCCAATGAGAAGGACGAGGAGTTGCTGTCCAGGCAGTTAAAACAGCTGGGAATAGAGTTCGACCTGAAGACGTTAACTGAAGGTAATGGGGAAGTTTTACCGGGGCCGTTCGACATAGCCGTACTGGATGAATCACGGATTTCGGGAAGACTCAGCCGCCAGCTCAAAGAAGTAAAGAAAAGCCAGGAGCCGCTTTTTTCCCCGGTGATGGCGCTGATAGCCACAGAGATGAAGGATAAGTTTTTGGAAAGATATGGTGAGGTCTTGGACGAGTTCCTTACCAAACCACTAAAAAGGGAAACGTTAAGTACAAGGTTGAGGAATCTCCTTCATCTGAGATACCTCTCCGAAGAACTCAGCGAAAAACACAGGGCCATCACCCAGAACGCCTCCGAGTTGATCTCGATCATCGACGAGGAGGGTAATTACCTCTATGCCAACAAGAGCCATCAGAGATTGCTCGGTCATAACCCCGACGACCTGGTGGGAAAGCAGGCATTAGACATAATTCCCGAGGAAGAAGAACAGGCTGTAAGGGATGAGGTCGGCGATTTATTGGAGAAGGTGGAAAAAGGAAAAATAGATATTGGGGAGGCTCATGGGCGAAAGGAATATATAGTTACGGACGAAGAAGGGAACGATAGGTGGGTAGAATCCGTTCTGACGCCCCTCAGTGAGGTCGATGGGACAAAGAGATTTCTGGTTATAGCCAGAGACATAACAGCCAGAAGAAAGCAACAAAAAAAGTTACGAAAGTACAGAGATATAATTGAAGTCGTCGATTTCCCGGTCATGTTTCAAGATCTGGATGGAAAATACGTTATCGCAAACGATGCCGTTGCTGAATACGCCGATATACCCAAAAACGAGTTGTCTGGAAAGGACGAGGGCGACTTCATGGATCCAGAGGCGGCGGAAAAGATTAATAAGAAGAAGGCTAGAGTTTTGGAGGAAGAAGAAGCCCTGGAATACGAGGTCAACCCGGTTTTCCCCACTAAAGGTGATCGCTACTTTCTTACAAATCGATACCCCTACTACGATGAACAGGGTGACCTAGCCGGTACAGTGGCGATATGTAAGGACGTAACTGAACGAAAGAAAGCCAAACAGAGAGTAGAATACTTAAACGATCTATACCAGGCAATTAGCGAAATTAACCAGTTGTTGATCCGAGAAGAAGACTTCGGGTCCATTATGAAGGAGACCCGAAAGATACTCCTGGACAGGGAGAATTACGTTGCGGTAGAGATAGCGAGATTCGACCGGAGGAAGGAAGAAACGACTCACATCGGATATAGTGATTCGGATCAGTGGAAGTTAGGAGGGAAAGAGAGGCAAGTTCCGAACTGCGTAGAAGAAGCCTTAAACACCCTCGATTCAGTGGCGGTCGATTTTCCGGAAAAGCGTTGCCAGGTCTGTGATTTCGGGCTTTGCAGGGAGGACGAGCACAAATCAATAGCCCTTCCCCTTTCTAACGAAAAAGGGTTGGCCGGGGCAATGGTAGTAAAGTTAAAGCCCGGTCAAGCCGTACTTGAGGAAGAACTAGAATTGCTGGAAGAGGTGGCCTCGGACCTGGCTTATGCTTATGAGAAATTAATGACCGAAGAAGAACTCGAAGAGACCACCATCGGCATCCTGGAGGCGCTGTCCCAGACCGTAGAGGAAGACGACGAGTATACGGGAGGCCACATAGACAGGGTCCAGGAACATGCTTTATCCGTGGGTAAACGGATGGGATTATCGGGAGAAGAACTGGAACAGCTCCGCTACGCCTCCGAACTGCACGACGTCGGAAAAGTAAAAGTTCCGGACGCGATCCTGGGTAAACCGGATGATCTAACCGAAGAGGAATGGGAAGAAATGGAGAAGCATCCGAAGGCTGGCGAAGAGATCGTCGCTAATATACCTCGCCTGAGCGGCGCGGCAAAGATCATCGGCCAGCACCAGGAGAAATACGACGGCAGTGGTTATCCGAAAGGACTCCAGGAAGAAAGAATAGAGCTTGGGGCCCGGATCATCGCCGTGGTTGATGCCTGGGACGCCATGAGGACGGATCGTCCTTACCGGGATGCCTTGCCCAGAGAGGTCGCTGTGAAGGAATTGAAGGAGAATGCCGGATCCCAGTTCGACCCGGAAGTGGTCCAGGTCTTTCTAGAGATGATAGAGGAAGGGGGGATAAAGTCTGGGGAACGGTAGCGATTTACAATTTGTCTAACCCGACTGGCGACTCCAGCGCGGGAGGCCTCTATAGCAGTTAGTAATGCACCGAGATCCTTTTAGCGGAAAGAGTGGTTCTTAGTTGTAACCTATTCGGGACGCTTTTTTTCATTGTTTGGAGGCAGGGCTGCCAGCCTTTATGATTTGTTAGATACCTCCGATCGTTCCTGCAATTATGGATCTGACATTGATCGGGTCTGCTTGCTGGCCCTTATTTCCCTTTAGGAGGTGGGGGGATGAACCGAAAACCCGCCGTGGAAGCGATCTTTCAGACTCCTGACCTGTTTGCCGCTATCCTCACCGGAAAAGAGAAGCTTCTGGACGCAAACCAGGGTGCTCTCGACCTCATCGAACGACCTCTTGAGGCCGTAATAGGAGAGGAGTTTCGGCGGATTGCCTGGTGGGACCATTATGAGAGCTTCGGGAAAATGGACTAATCAATCGGAATTCTGAACTCAAGTTAGGGGGACTTTATGAGGAATGACTTTCCCGAGGAAGGGATAGGCGACCTGCTGGAGACGCTGGACCGTGCAGGAGATATCCCGATAATGGCTCTGGACGATACAGGTAAAGTGGTATTGTTTAATTCCGCCTGTGAAATGATACTTGATCTTGACTCTGAAGAAGTCGTTGGAAGAAGAATCGACGAACTGCTTGCGGAAAAGGAAGGAGTAGAAATCACGGATTCCTTCCCCGACTCGGGGAGTAGCCCCAAATACGTGCGGGATTGGTTTCAGGCAAAACATGGAGAGAGCAAGAAGCTTGATTTGAATGTCCTGTCTGCGGACAAAGGGAAAGACGGTGCGGATCTAACTATCTTGATCTGTAATGCCAAAGCCGGCCCCGAACCGGAGGAACAGCGAGATCCTGAGGGAGAGGAGGTCAAAGAGACGGCGGAAAAGTACAAGACGCTATTCCAGTACGCTTACGACGCGATACTTCTATCCCGGTTCGAGACCGGCCGGATATTCGAGGCGAACCCGGAGGCGGAAAACCTGCTGGGTTACCGGACGGAAGAACTACTTCAGAAGAGGCTGCCGGAACTTTTTACCCCCGATGATTTTTCCCGGCTAAAGGAACAACTGGCGGAGGGCAGGTTTTCCTATCGGGCGGACCAGCCCGTGCAAAAAAAGGACGGCTCCCGGTTGGTGGCATCCATGAGCTCCTCGTTGATAGAGCTTCACGGAAAGAAGACCATCCTCTCCTTGCTTCAGGATATGACGAAGCGGATCGAACTGGAGGAGGAACTCAGAAGCAGGGCGGATAGTCTGAAAAAATCCAACGAGAAGCTTGAGGAGATAATTCATATAATATCCCACGACCTAAAAGAGCCCCTCCGGTCGATTGGTACCTACAGCGATATGATATTCAACAAGTACCGGGAGGAGTTGGCCGACAGCTCCTTTCGCCGGTTGGAAAACCTCAAAGATGATGCCACCCGGTTAAAGAATATGCTGGACGAGGTCTCCAACCTGGCACAGGTTACCACCGACGTCTCCCCGGAACGGGTCGACGTACCCGAATTGGTCGAGGAGGTAAAAGGGGAATTGGGAATGGACCTGGATGATGCGGAGATAACAGTCGATTCCGACTTCCCCGAGGTAAAGTTCGACAAATTCCAGTTGAAGGTGCTGCTGAAGAACCTCATAGCAAACGGGCTCAAGTACAACCAGGAACCCAAACGGGTCGAAGTGGGCTACAACCTAGAACCGGGGAGCTCCAAGCTGGCGGTTTTGGTCAGAGACGACGGAAAAGGGATAGCCCAGGAACACCACGATAGGGTCTTTAGGATGTTTGAGCAACTTGAGCCGGAGGAAGCCCCGACGGGCACAGGTGCGGGCCTTGCCCTATGCAAAAGGATAGTTGAGGGTAACAACGAGAAGATATGGCTGGACTCGGATCCGGGCGTGGGCACTGCCGTGGGCTTTACGGTCCCTTTATTCGAGCGAGAAGAGTAAACTTGAGTATTCCTCGGCCAGCTTTCTTCCTCTTTGGAGATTTTGACCGATTCTCAGAAGAGCCGCTCAAGTGTGGTAGACGAGGAGGTCTCACTATACGATCGCAACTACTTCGATGTGGTGTTGGCCGACAGGCTGAGAAAACGCTGCGAGGAGGGTAAGAAGTTAAGCTTTCTTATGGTCGGGATCAGTAATTATCAGGAAATCAAAAACGGGTCCGATAATGGATTCTGCCTGGGACGCCGGAAGAAATAGAAAAAATAAAGGACAAAGTTAATGACCAATTGGCCGAATCGAATGACGATTCAAAACTGACGGATAAACCCTTGAGGCTGACCTTCGGGGTGGTCCCGCTTTATCCCTTGGACAACTGCGATCCCTCGAAGGCACTGAAGGAAGCAGAAGAAGGTCTCGAGGAGTAAGGGGAAGAAAGCGAGATCGACTTCGAAGGAGAATATCGAGGAGTCAATATAATGTCTCTTTCAGCTAACGAAACAGGAGAACTTTTAGATTACCTCCCGGGAGCCCTGTTTTTGGGGGATTTCGACGGGAATATACTGGACGTCAACACCGAAGCCTGTCAGTTGCTCGGCTACGAAAAAGAAGATCTGCTTAGCCTGACCGTCGACGACCTCGTGCCCGAAGGTGCGCCCGCCTTTTTACCCGATCAAATAGACGAAGCAACGAGATCGTGGGAACCCATAGAGACGGTAAACCTCCACAGGGACGGAACTAAAATTCCGGTGGAGGTGCGAGGGAGGGTCCTGGAGGTTGAAGGCAAGGAGAGGCTACTTGTAAGCGTCAGGGATATAGAAGAACGAAAAGATGCACAGAAGGAGCTAAAGAAGAGCAAGGAGAAATACGAGACCTACTTCGAAAAAACGGGCGATGCCATCTTCATTCTGAAGGTGGGAGGCGAGAACCACGGGAAGATACTGGATGCGAACCCATCCGCCGAAGACCAGACCGGATACTCCCGGGAAGAGCTTCTGGGGATGAATCTGGTCGAGGACATCGCCCTGGAAACTGAAGAGAAGAACCAGGTGGAAATCACCAAGAGGATTTCTCGGGGCAAAACCGTCAGGTTCACCCAGAAAAAGAGGAAAAAGGACGGTAGTGAGTACTGGACCGAGGTCGTGATAACCCCGCTCGAACACCAGGGCCAACAGGCCAACCTATCGATCAATCGGGACATCACTGAACGCAGGGAGGCACAGCAGGCACTCAGGGAAAGCGAGCAAAAGTACCGCTCAATGACGGAAGACGTTTTGGATTTTTCCCCCGCAGCTTTCTTTATCCTCAATTCGGACTTTAAAGTGGTATGGGTGAACAAAACCGCCGAGGAGTACTTCGGTATAGATAGAGAAAAGGTAATCGGAAAGGATAAGAAGGAATTAATCGAGGAGGAGATAAAGCATATTTTCGAGCGGCCGGATAGGTTCGAGAACAAAGTCACCGCTACCTACGAAGACAACACATACGTGGAGGAATTTGATTGTCACCTTATTGTCGACCCGAAAAGGGGCATAGAGGATAGATGGCTCCAGCACGAAAGCAAGCCGATAAACTCGGGACTGTACAAGGGCGGCCGGATAGAATACTATACCGACCTGACGAAGCGCAAGCAGACGGAAAGAAAACTACAGCACAGGGCCGAGTTCGAGGAACTCCTCAGGGAAATCTCTGCCAACTTTTTGGAAGCTGGAACGGGCGAGCTGGAGACGGCCATGGATGAAGGCCTGGCAAGAGTGGGGGAATTTCTCGAGGTGGACAGAAGCTACGTATTTACCTTCGACTGGGACCGAGAAACGATGAGCAATACCAACGAATGGTGTGCCGAGGGGATAGAACCCCAGATAGATGAACTTCAGGATTTGCCGATTTCCGATTTCCCGGCCTGGACGGAGGAGCTTCAAAATTCGGACAATATTTACATACGCCAAGTCTCGGAACTTCCGGACAGCTGGAGAGTAGAAAGAGAAAACTTTGAAGCTTTGGATATCCAGTCGCTCGTGGGCGTCCCCATATCACACGGCCAGGACCTGATTGGTTTCGCCGGTTTTGACTCGGTAGAGGAAGAACGTGATTGGAAAGATGAAGATATTGACCTGCTCCGAATACTGGGTAATCTGGCCGGACACGCCATCTATCGCCGGCGGGCGGAGGACGACATACGTCAAAGCAGGCAGGAACTGCAGGAATCCTTCGTCGAACTGGCAGAAACCACCTCCCGGGTTCTCGGAGTACGTGATCCGTACACCGAGGCACACGAGCAGCGGGTTGCAGAGCTGGCAAAGGAAGTCGGCAGGA
>CAZWZR010000094.1:0-6859 GCA_964638365.1 uncultured Thermotogae bacterium
ATGGTCAATAAACTTGCTTGTTACCAAAGAAAATCGGTCAACACTTCAACCTATCCTGACACCGGGGTTTGGAAACCCCGACCATCTAATTTTCTTAATTGTCTTATTACTATGGAGTTTCGCTAGAGTTATTACGTCCAAATTAAAAAGGTGCTTTACAAAGGGAAAATTTGGGTTTCTATCAAGAGTACGGGAGGTTCCCAGAGAGGGATGACTCAATTCTCAAACGAGACCGAATCAGCTAAAAAACGATCCCGGAAAAGAGAGGAAGCAGGATAGCAGCAACCAGAGTGCCGATAACTGCCCCGCCTATGACGTCAGAGGGGTAATGCTCCCGGACGAAAATTCGAGAGAGACCGATAATAAACGAAGCCAGGTAGGCACCAAACCAGGCCCACCAGAACCCGCTGTAAGCAACTGACAGGACGTAAGCAATCCCAAATGCCACTGTCGCGTGGCCGGAAGGGAAGGAGAAATCGTCCACCAATCTGTACTTCAATGGCCGGCTCCGCAGCGAAACCGGTCTGGGTCTCTCCATCAAGGTCTTCACGAAACGAAATACTGCTATATTGACTATACTAACCGAGAGTCCGATGAGCACGTAACCATGGCCTTTGTCCCCGCCAAATAATATCAGGGCAAGCCCTGCCAGCCCCCAGAGGTAGCCGTCGCCAAAGTAGGTGGCAGCGACCAGATACCGTGAGAACTTTCGGGTTACCCAGCTCTCGCTTACCCTTTCCAGGCCGAGTTCGTCCTGCCTTACCAGCCAGAACGTGAACTCGTTCAACCTCGCTGTCAGTCGCTCCCAGAAATCGGACCCCTCTTCGACTTCCATGTTCTTACTCCTTACGCCTCAGCGCAGGGAACAGGATTACTTCTCTGATGGAATCGGCGCCGGTAATCGCCATGAGGAGACGATCCAGGCCAATCCCTATACCGGCCGTCGGAGGCATCCCGTATTCCAGCGCCTGGAGGAACTCTTGATCTTTCTCCTCACCGGCTCCGTCCCCAAACCTCTCGCGCTGTTCCAGGGGGTCGTTCAACTCGGTGAAGGCGTTACCGGTTTCGATCCCGGCGATAAAGACCTCGAACCTTTCCGTCAAACTTCTCTCTCCGTCCCTCTTGGTCTTTGCCAGCGGGGAGATGTCCGTGGGAAAGTCCGTTACAAAGGTCGGCTGGTAGAGATCGTCCTCGACGAATTCCTCGAAGAGGGCTTCCACCAGCTCCCCCCAGCTCGGTTCCTCGATATCCTCCGGAAGGTCGATTCCCTGACTTCTGGCGAATTCTTCCAGCTCCTCGGCCTCAGTACCCGTTAAGTCGTTTATCCCGGCCTCTTTCTCTACTGCCGAAACCATAGAGACCCGGTTCCAGGGCGGCGACAGGTCCAATTCACCCTCTTCCAACTCGGGCCGGACCGTTCCGATTGCTTCCTCGGCCGCTCCGGATATCATCTCTTCGGTAAGCTCCATGGCATCTTCGTAATCCGCGTAGGCCTCGTAAATCTCTACCGTCGTGAATTCCGGGTTGTGTTCGGTGGATACGCCTTCGTTTCGGAAGTTCTTCCCGAGCTCGTAGACCTTCTCCATGCCGCCGATAACCAATCGCTTCAGGTAAAGCTCCGGAGCAATTCTCAGATACAGGTCCTGATTCAGGGCGTTGTGGTAGGTTACAAAAGGTTCCGCCGTTGCACCACCGGCAGCAGGCTGCATTAGCGGGGTCTCGACCTCGAGGAAATCTCTATCGTCAAGTCGTTTGCGGAGGGCACTTATCAGCTTGCTCCGTGCGACGAACGTCTCCCTGACTTCGTCGTTCGCTATCAGGTCCAGGTACCTCTGCCTGTAGCGTTTTTCGACGTCCTTCAGGCCGTGCCACTTCTCAGGTAGCGGACGGAGGGACTTGCTGAGCAGCTGGAAACCGCTGACTTTGACGGAGAGCTCACCCCGGTTAGTAACGAAGACGACCCCTTCTAAACCGGCAAAATCCCCTCGATCGAGTCCCTTCAGGGTCTCGTAGTCTTCCTCGCCGAGCAGATCGACGTTCGTATAGCCCTGAAGTTCCCCCGTACCGTCCTTTAGGTCGAAAAAACTGGCCTTTCCCATATCGCGGAACCCGACTATTCGACCGGCCACCCTGACGGTTTCCCCGGTTTCCTCTCCTGACTCGAGCTCCCCGGCGTATCTCTCCTTTATCTCACCCAGTTGATGGGTTCTATCGTAGGAATGGGGGAAGGGGTTTACTCCCTTCTCGCGCAGCTGGTCGAGTTTTTCAATTCGGTCATCTCGCAGGACGTTCGACTCCTCCGGACCGTTATCGTTTTTCTTTGACAAAGCTCTACTCTCCGATGCCGAGAATCTTGTAACATCTCTCCCCACTGGGAGTATCGGCAACTATCTCCTCACCCTGTTCATGCCCCATCAGAGCCTCTCCGATCGGGCTATCGATGGATATCTTGTTCTCCTCCAGGTTTACCTCGGCCGGGCTGACGAGCGTGTAAGTCTCCGACCCCTCGTCATCCTTCGGCTGGAGGATGACCTTGGTTCCTATCGACACCATGTCCGTATGGATCTCGGACTCGTGGATGACCTCGGCCTTGTCCAGTAAGTTCTCGAGCCGTTTAACTTCCCCCTGAAGTCGGTCCTGTTTTTCCCGCAGGTACATGAACTCCTTGTTTTCCCGGAGATCACCCTCGTGGGCCTTTGCCTCCTTCAGTTTTTCGGGAAGTTCCTCGTAGAGTTCGTGCCTGAGTTCCTCGAGCTTTTCCACCTTTGCCTCATGACCTTCTTCAGTTAGAAAGAAAGTCTCCTTATCCTTCATGTTCTCCATGCTTACCACCCTTTTCATGGTCCGGGAAGTTCTGTATAAATCGTCTTCCCAGCTCTTGATTATCCAGCTCTGCAGCTCGCTGCTTTGGCTTGACTATGAAGTCCAGCTCGCCAAAAACACCTTTGTTCTTCCTGAAGCTCTCCCTGATGATCCTTTTTATCCTGTTCCGCTCGACGGCGGTACCCAGGTACTTCGGCGTAACTATCCCTATCCTGGGCTTTTCCCCTTCACTCCGCAAAAGATAAAACACGAAATCTTCGCTCTCGTGTCTTTTACCTTCCCCGTAAACCCGGGAGAAGTCGTTTCCGCCACGCAACCTATTTCCCTTGGAGAAACTATTATCGACCATAGATTTTATTCCATGAACTCGGTACTATCAAGAAAGAGGCCCGATAGCTGGCTAACAGGGGGGTCATCGAGGTCCAAATATTTCCGTTCCCAGCCTGACCATATTGGCCCCTTCCTCTATGGCCACCTCGTAGGAGTTCGACATCCCCATCGAGAGGACTTCCATACGGTCTTCGCCTTCCGTCATATCCTTTCCGGCCTCGTAAAGCTGACGCGTAACCTCGAAATAGGGCCTCGCATTCTCCGGGTCGCCCGCATAAGGGCCCATCGTCATCAAACCCTCAAGCCGGAGGTGCGGCAAGTCGCCGATACCGTCGATCAGTTCCGCCAGGGCCTCCTCGGTAGGTGCGATACCGTACTTGCTCTCCTCTTCTCCGCTATTCACCTCTATCAGCACGGGCACCACTTCCTTACCGGCCTTTTCCACTCGCTTATCTATATGCTCGGCTTTCGAAACGGATTCGACGGTCTGAACCCGATCAAAAATGGGCAGGGCCTTGTTGATGTCGTTCTTCTGCAGGTGGCCGATCAGTTCCCAGTTCACCTGGTCCCGGTAACCCTCCAGTTTCTCGTATTTCTCCACGGCTTCCGGAGTGGTATAGTTTTCCCCGATGTAATCAGCCCCTGCTTCTATGACTTCCCTTACCTCTTCCGCGCTCCTTTCCTTTGTTGCCACTATGAGATCTACGTCGTCCGGCATCCCATCCCTGACTTCTCTAAACTTTTCCGCAGGCTCTTTCATGCTCCCGTACCTCCCGGTCTTCAATCTCAGAGTTAAGCTAAATGGCCGACTCGCTACCCTGTTCTTCCCCGTCTTCTTCCTGTATCTTCCTGTACTCCCGCAGCGTCAGCGAGCGTTCCGCCTCGGAAAGGCGATCTATGAACAACATTCCTTTTACGTGATCTACCTCGTGCTGGAATACCCTGGCCGCCAGGCCTTCTCGTCTCAGTTCCACCTCTTCACCGTCCAGGTTTATTCCCTTAACTACTACCTCTTCAGCACGGTTTACCGGAGCTTCGGGGCCCGGTACCGAAAGACACCCTTCTTCCATCGATTCCTCTTCTCCACTCCGTTCCGCGATCTCCGGATTCGCCAGGATATGGAATTCGTCCTCGAGATCGACGACTATAAGCTGCTTGCTAACCCCTATCTGGGGCGCTGCCAGCCCTATTCCTTCTTGCCTGAACATGATCTCGGTCATCTTATCGGCAAGATCCCGGACCTCTTCCGTTATCTCTTCTATCGGTTCCGCTTCCCGTCGCAGCACTTCGTCCGGATGAGTTACTATCTCCACGATTTACCTCCTCTCCAAAATGGGGAAAAGCATTCGAAGTATCCCTGTATCTGGATTAGTCTACCTTAAAAACCTCAGGGTAAAATTTTAGTGGAAATTACCGGCTTTTTCTAAGCCCACAAAACTCCCCGAGGAGGCCCGGGATTTTACCCCAGGGAGGAATCGGCTGGTTTACCCCCGGCCGTCAATCGAGGAGGTAATAAGCTCACACTTTTGCTCGTGCACACACCTCGGGAAGAAACGCCAGATGATCGTTATTTTGGGAGGTACCGCCCATCACCGATATTAATCATATGCAACTAACCCCTTGAAAATCCCCGTCCTTCGCTTACCATTAGTCAAAACCAATTACGAGGTGGAAATAATTATGTCTCAGAAAGAGGAACAATTTGGGAGTTTTCCTCTGATCGGCGAGAAATTCCCCGATTTGGAGGTAAATACTACCCAGGGTAAAGTCAACGTACCTGACGACTACGAGGGAAGCTGGTTCGTACTGTTCAGCCATCCGGGCGACTTTACGCCCGTATGTACTACCGAATTCGTTTCCTTCGCCAAACGATACGACCAGTTCCAGGAAATGAATACCGAACTGATCGGCCTCTCCATTGATCAGGTATTTTCTCACCTGAAATGGACGGAATGGATCGAGGAAGAGCTGGACGTGGAGATACCCTTCCCGATTATTGCTGACAACGCCGGCAACGTAGCGAAGGAGCTGGGCATGATTCACCCGGGCAAGGGCTCGAATACCGTCAGGGCAGTATTTGTAGTCGACGACGAGGGTGTAATAAGAACCATACTTTATTACCCCCAGGAACTAGGACGCAATATCGACGAAATACTCCGCGTGGTTAAAGGTCTTCAGACATCCGATTCAAGCGCGGCGGGTGGGGAAGGTCACGTAGCCATACCCGCGGACTGGCCCGAAAACGACCTGTTCGGTGACGAGGTTATCGTGGAGCCCGCCAGCACGGAAGAACAAGCCGAGGAAAATTTGGAAAAGTACGACTGTGAGGACTGGTGGCTCTGCCACAAAGAACTCGAGGAATAGTTGGAAATACACAGTGCCCCCGGTTATCCTTAATAGCTAACTGGGGGCACTAACAAAACTTATGAGGTGTACTTATGATAGATAAAGAGAAAGTAGAAAAGTTTAAGAACAAGCTAAAGGAAGAGGACTACAAAGTTACGCCACAGAGAATCGAGGTTATAAATGCTCTCGTTGAACTGGATCATCCGACTGCAAAGGAAATACAGGAAACGATAGAGGAAAGATATCCGATGATCAGCCCGTCCACGATTTACGGAACTTTAGATCTGCTGGAAGAGATCGGCGAGCTCATGCCAATCCAGGAAGGAAACGAAACCAGATACGACCTGAGCCCGGATATCCACCCACACTACATCTGCGAAGAGGACGGAGAGGTAAGTGACCTGGACGATCCAGAGATCAAGAAAAAGCTCCAGGAACTCATGGAAGAAAGCTCCTTCGAAGCCACCCGGATAGAGTTAAACTTTTACGGACCCTGCAAAAATAACTCCTCGAGCAAGGAATAATAAGAGTTTAGCCTATCCTCGGGGATAATTACTCCTCCCTGTAACCACGTAGCCAATCAGATTAGTTCTCTGGTGGAGGAAATCAGGTAAATGGTCCTGGCCGCTACGTTGGTGGCGTGATCAGCTACCCTCTCAAGATCCCTTATCGTAAGCAATTCGGTCGATACCTGCTGGCCCAGCTGGGTCGCTTCATCCGTGGTCAGCGTTTCGCTCTCTTTTTCGATAAGGTGGCCGAGTATCTTGTTCGTACTGTTTTCACACATCTCGTCCATCTTATCGTCCCGGTTCACCAGCTCGCGAGCGCTCTCGAGGTCCTCCTGAACATAGAATTCCAGGGCCCCTTCAAGCATGTCTGCGGCGAACTCGCCCAGCTTTTGAATATCCCCTTCGTCCATTATGCGTTGTTCCATCAAGAGCTGGGTATAATCCGTCAGGTTGACGACTTTGTCTCCAATACGCTCCAGGTCAGTAATGATCTTGAAGGAAGCGGTAATCAACCGCAGGTCCTTTGCTACAGGTTGCTGCAGGGCCAGGAGGTCGGAGCACTTCTTCTCTATCTCCAGGTACGTCTCGTCTATCTGATCGTCCCCTTTTCCAATCTCGTCCGCTCTTTCCCCATCGACCGCGATCATCGCCTCCAGAGCCTCAATAAGTCGGCCATGCACCTCTTTTCCCATACCGAACACGTCTTCTCTCAGCTCTTCCAGCTGTTCCGCATAACTCTTTCTAGTCATAATTGGATCACCAAAAATTGCCGAGTAAGCCCCAGGGCTTGCCCTGAGGAGGAATCGGCTGGTTTTTGTCCTCCAGCACTCAATTCGCCCTGCTCAATTGTA
>CAZWZR010000095.1:0-6839 GCA_964638365.1 uncultured Thermotogae bacterium
CCAAATCCACCAAACCTGATTTCTTTCCTCACTTTACCACCCTTGTAGACTGTTAGTTTAGGCTGAGTTTATGATATCAACCCTACATTCCTCCTTTCCATGATCAAGATCAACGCCGAAAATGATTCAGCTCAACTTGAGCAAGTGAGGTTGAAGAAAGAAAATCTAACAGAAATTAAATTATTTTTTTATCCATTTAAACATAGCTTATCTTAAATTTATCCGTTATAATTCCAAAAAACTTGACATAAACAAATCAAATGTGGCATAGTTTTAGCAAGCTATATTAGGTCTTTCGGTGTTGAACCTCGGGCTTGACGCTGTATCTGATCGTCAGGGAGTGGTTACAGTGGAAGACCCAGGTCGATTTTACCCTATCAATCTCGGACTCCGTTCCATTTCAGCGTTCACCTCGATACTGTTTATTTTCCCTCAGAAGAACCTCAACCGCATCGCATCTACATTGGCACGAACTAGATTAGAGTTGTAAAGGTATTCTGCTGAACCAGTTTTCAAAGGATCTGTCAAAGATTTCTGAAGTTACAGATTTTCAGCGGGTTTAGACTTAGAGGAGTTTTTCCGGTGCGGAAGCTAATTTGTTTTCGTACTTTTTACTGATATTGAGCCCAACCCCGTATCGGTGATAGCGTCGAGGAAGCTGAGGTGGTAACTCGGTGGCTTAATCAAAGATCTATGTTCCGCAGGAGGTGTCTCCAGTGTCGGAAGAAACTGATGTGAACCCGGTTATCTGGTTGCAGGGGGCTGCCTGTACCGGATGTGCTATTTCTCTAATGAACGCCCCTTATCCCAGGCTTAAGAACCATTTGCTGGATGAACTAGTACCGGGAAAGTCGATCGGATTGAAGTTTATGGCGACGTTAATGGGGGGCACGGGGAAGCTAGCTCTGAAGGTCCTGGAAAAAACGAAGGCGAAAAAAGGGTACGTACTGGTTGTAGACGGAGCCGTACCTCTGGGAGAAGAGGGAATGTTCTGTACGGTAGGAGAAGAGACTTTCGACAGACAGGTTGCAAGGCTGGCGGAGGACGCTTCCGCCGTGGTCAATATAGGTACCTGTTCGTCCTTTGGAGGAATCCCTTCCGGAGAGCCAAATTTGACGGATTGTGTCTCCGTTCCCGCACACCTTGATAACCAGGGGATCATGACACCGGTCTTGAACGTGCCTGGATGTCCGCCCGAGCCAGGCTGGTTTGTAGATACGCTGGCCCATGTGATCGTTTTTGGGATACCTTCGGAGGAGGAACTGGACGAGGTCGGGAGGTTGAAAGAAGTCTATGGCGAACTCGTACATAACCACTGTCCCCGGCGAGGGGATTTTTCCACGGGGAATTTCGCCCGAGAAATTGGCGGGGAAGGCTGCCTAGTTGAGGTGGGTTGTAAAGGCCCTTATACCAATAGCGCCTGTCCTAACAGAGGGTGGTTTGAGGGGTTAAACTGGCCGATCCACAACAACCATCCCTGTATAGGGTGTACTGAGCCCGGATTCCCAGATCTCATGAGTCCTTTCTACGAGAAATTTGGCATGGAGGAAGCGGAGGATATGTACAGGAGGTTAAAATGACAGAAGTATCGATAGATCCCGTCACCCGGATTGAAGGTCACCTGAAGATAGATCTGGATATCCGAAACGCGCGCGTTAAATCGGCCCGGAGCAGCGGGACTCTGTTCCGGGGGCTGGAGGAAATGCTTTCCGGGAGGGATCCTAGAGATGCACAAAGATTGACTCAGAGGGTTTGTGGCGTCTGCCCGGCTGCGCATGCAGTGGCCTCGGTGCTGGCCCTCGACGATGCAATTGGAATTCGTCGAGATATACCCCGGAATGGCTGGTTGACCCGCAATTTAATTCTCGGAGGTAATTTCATACATTCCGACGTGCTCCACTTCTATCACCTGTCTGCACTGGACTATTTAAATCCAGAAGGGCTTAGTGGACTTGAATCCGAGGATCCCGACCTTCGGGATCTGGAATCCTATCTTCAGTCTTCGGATGGTGCTCCTTTTGTCCCGGAATACAAGGGGGATTACCGTCTCAGCCAGGAAGTAAGTGTAGAGCTGGCCAGGGATTACTTGAAGGCACTCGAAGTCAGAAAAAAAGCGCACCAGCTGGTGGCGATATTTGGTGGAAAAATGCCTCATAACATGGGAACGGTGGCAGGAGGTACCACGAAAAAACCGGATATCGATTCACTGACACGGTTCCGATCCCGGCTGGAAGAAATAAAAGAGTTCGTGAACCACAGGTATCTACCGGGGGTTATCGAGCTGGCGAACACCTACGACGACTACTTTGAAATCGGACGAGGGGTCCCTGATCTGCTTGGCTACGGGGGTTTCTATACAGAAGACTTTGGTGGTTCTCACCAGAGAACGGAGAAGGGGCTAAAAGGAGGCGTAACTTCCCGGCGAAAGGGACCCGTTGAAGAGGTCAACCTGGCCGGGATCACCGAAGAAGTAACTCGATCCTGGTATACGGATCGGGGGCGCGGTCACCCGAGTCGTACACAAAGCATTCCGAATCCGGGTAAGAGCGAGGCCTATTCATGGGTTAAAGCTCCAAGGTACGAAGGTAGGCCAGTTGAAGTCGGACCGGCCGCCCGGATGACGATCAATTACAAGCAGGGAAACGGGCTCGTTAGACGGGAACTTGAAGAGGCCATGGATAAGTTAGATGTCAGTGTCCAAAAAATGACTTCGGTAATGGGGCGCCACCTGGCCCGGGCAGTGGAGTGTAAATGTTTGGTGAAAATGATGGAGGGCTGGGTGAATAAGCTGGAGCCGGACGAACCTACCTGTATTGACTACGAAGTGCCGGAAACGGGACGAGGTGTTGGCTTAACTAGTGCACCGCGAGGAGCGCTCGGGCACTGGATCAAGGTTGAAGACGGTGAAATTAGGAACTATCAGCTGGTTGTACCTACGACCTGGAATGCCTCACCCAGAGACGGGGCGGGTAATCCAGGGCCAATCGAAGAGGCGCTGATTGGGACAAAAATTCAGGACAGAGAGAACCCGATAGAGGCTGCCAGAATAGTTCGTTCCTTTGATCCCTGCATGGCCTGTGCGGTTCACTGAAGGGGTTGTTGAACCTTTAAGCCTCTCAAGAGGGGGTGAAACATGATATACTCGGAACAAAAACCCTGGGAAGAAATAGAATCGTATCTGGAACGGGACGAGCAGGTCTTTGTGCTTGGTTGTGGGGGTTGTGCGGCTGCATCAGGGGCCGGAGGAAAAGAGCAGGTCGAACACCTTTCCGATAAGCTGGACCATTTGGGTTGGGAGGTTTCGGGATCGAAAGTAATCGAGTTTCTGTGTAATAAGAGCCTCGTCGGCATGAGGCTGGCACGGATTTCGGATCGTATAGAAAGAGCGGACTCGATCCTGGCTGCCTGTTGCGGTATCGGGGTACAGGCAGTGGGCAAACTCATTGATAAGCAGGTCCACCCCGCAAATGATACCGTCTCAATGGGGCACTTCCATGGGGCATGGCCCTCGGAGGAAACCTGTGAGCGTTGTGGAGAGTGCCTTCTTGAATATACCGGAGGCCTGTGTCCTCTGACCGTGTGTACCAAAGGTCTACTGAATGGCGCGTGTGGTGGGTCCCACGAAGGAGAATGTGAGGTCGAACCGGGCCGACCCTGTGGTTGGGAACTCATTTACAATAGATTGAGAGAAATCGGTCGACTGGACCTTTTGTCCACTTACAACGAACCGAAGGCAAGGGAGAAGTACCAATACGCGCCCCAGATGGATCGACGTCAATCCCTTTTCTGGGCAATTGAAGCTCCGGGGGGCGAGGGAGATGAGTAGCTTCAGGAAGAAAATCCGCAAAGGCGACTTCGTTCTGACCTGTGAGGCTGGTCCGCCGAAAGGAACAAATATTGACTCTTTACTTCAGGAACTGGAAGATATAGGACATCTGATTGATGCTTTTAACGTAACGGACCAGCAGAGTTCGGTGATGCGACTTGGATCGCTTGCAGTATCCCACCGGATCAAGGAGCTCGGCCACGAGACAGTCTATCAGCTTACCTGTCGAGACAGAAACAGAATTGCCCTGCAGTCCGACCTCTTGAGTGCGGACATGCTCGGTTTAGACAACGTGCTCGCGTTGACCGGTGATTACACTACGATGGGGGACCACCCACATGCGAAACCGGTTTTCGACCTGGACTCTCCTCAATTGCTGGATGTTATCGGTCAGTTGAACTCCGGCAAGGACATGGAGGGAAACGAACTCAAAGGTGCGACGGATTTATTCCCCGGGGCAGCTGTGAACCCCGGTGCGGATCCGGTGGAACCTCAGATATACAAAGCGAAAATGAAGGAGGATCGCGGAGCCAAATTCTTCCAGACTCAGGCAATTTACGATCCGGAAATCCTGGAAAATTTCGTGGAAAAGCTTAGACAATCTAGCGTGCAAGTACCCGTGCTTGTCGGAATTTTACCTCTGAAGTCTCCTGAAATGGCCCGTTTTATGAATGAGAACATCGCAGGGGCTTTCGTTCCGGAAGCTATTATCGAAGATTTAGAGCAGGCAAAAAACGTCGTTGACGAGAGCCTGGAAGTCTGTTCCGGAGTTATCGCGGACACCAGGGACATCTGTCAGGGAGTACATTTGATGCCTATGGGCTGGGAGAACCACGTGCCTCAACTGCTGGAGATGTCCGGAATAATTTAATTTCAACCGGCGTTAAATTGCCGTTCTTATAGGTAAATTCGAATTCTGACGGGTTTAATAGCAACCGGAGTCTCGGAGTTAAGGTGGCGAAATAAAGGTTAACAACTCCAACCGGACTCGAGGTGATCTATTATGGTTCCATTTAAGAGGTTGATCGACCGGCGAAGAATAAAGAAAACCTATCATACCATCGACAGAGAACAGGTAAGGAATATTTTGAACGATAACCTGCCGGAGCACAGAGCTTTTCTGCTTTATGGAAAGTACACGGTCCCGAAGTTAAATCCGTTAAAGAAGGCGCTTTCCTCTTCAATTGTTAGTGAAGCGAAATCGCAGGCAGGGGAATATGATTGTAAGAACTTTGCCTTGCACCTACACAGCGTCATGACAATGGAATACGAGTGTAACGCCTGCGGCATAGTGGTAAGTCTCGAATCCGATCACGTATTCAATGTGTTCGTCGCACGCAATAACGGCATTTATCAAATGTACGAATACAAGGATCACTCAAACAAGATTTCACGAATAAAAAAGACCGAACTCCCCGATTACGTAATCAAGGGGCAGACTGTCCTGCTGTAGAGAGGTGACTCAAAACTTCGCGGACTTTACAGGCAACTAGCTATTCGCCTAGGAAAAGACGAAAAGAGCATCTGCTGTGACTTCTTTTGCTATCTCTTGGGAGGTTTTATATCCATAGGCCTCGGGACGCCGATGCCACTCGATTCTCCAGTACCCGAGAATTCGGTGTTTGCTGGTAGGTTCGTCAGTGAGATCTATTAAGGGTACTGTTTCTTATGACGTTCCCCCGGTTTTCGTCTCTACCCGGATTCCGCCAACCGGTTCGAGAACTTACCCTTCAAATACCATTCCCATTTTGTATACTTTATTCAAACTTAAATTAACGGATTCACAAAATACGACAAAATCTTTCCCTAATATATTTATTTTAATTTTAGGTAAAAACTGTATAATTAGTAGGTTTTAATTTACACACAAAACGAGTTAGCGAGGTGAGGTATTATATGGAGATCAGCAAAACCAAATTTGAGAGGATGGAGCAACTAAGCGACGAAAATGGCGTAATCAAAGCCGCAGCGATGGACCAGCGTGGATCCCTCGTTCGCAGGCTTTCTTCTGCCTGTGAAATTGGAGAGGACGAAGTGACAAACGAGATGATGGAAGAGTTCAAGGAGGCGATCTCCGGCGAACTTACGCCTTATGCCAGTGCCATACTGCTGGATCCTGAATGGGGTCTGCCGGGTGCGGATGCCAGGGCAAAAGGCACCGGCCTTATCATGTCCTACGAAAAGAGCAGTGCCTCAAGGGAATATGCCGAGGTGTACGACCACAGTCTTCCGAAGAAGATGAAGGAGATCATGCCGAACTGGAGCGTTCGGAAGTCCATTGACAATGGTGCGGATGCCATCAAGCTACTGATCTACTACCACCCGGACGAGGACGAACTTTATAACGACCAGAAGGAAGCGATGGTCGAAAGAGTCGGTGCGGAATGTGCTCACCACGATATTCCGTTCTTCCTAGAATTTCTCGGTTACGGCAAAGACGGTGGCGACTGGAAGAACGATCCGGAACTGGCTCGTCAGAAACCCGATATCGTCAAGAGAAGCATGGAGGAATTCTCCCGGGATAAGTACAACGTGGACGTTCTAAAGGTTGAAATCCCGGTCAACCTGAAATTCGCCAAAGGCACCGATGCCTACGAAGGCGGAGAAGTCGTATACGACAGGGAAGAAGTTCTCGAACACTTCGCAGACGCTGCTGAGGCAGCAGAGAAACCGATGATCTACCTCAGTGCTGGCGTCGATGCTCCGCAGATGCGGGAAAGCCTCAGGCTGGCTAATGACTCAAACGCTGACTGGAACGGCGTCCTCTGTGGACGAGCCACCTGGCAGAACGGAATTGCCGAATACGCCGACAAAGGCGTTGAGGGGTTAAGAGCCTGGCTAAAAGAGGGCGGAGTTGAGAACATCACGAAGATGAATGCCATAATCGACGAAGGAGCCAAGCCGTGGTACTCAGCTTACGGCGGTAGAGAGAAAATAGAGGTTGTGGAATAACCGGGAGTATAGTTCAGGATACCGTCAAGTTTTTTATATAGGTAAACTCCAGCCGGCGAGT
>CAZWZR010000096.1:0-6791 GCA_964638365.1 uncultured Thermotogae bacterium
CAGGCTGGCGTTGCTCTTCGGGTAAGTATGGTCGAAACCGGTTCCCATCACTGCGATCGTTCTGCCCCCAGCCCCCAGAGCAGCTTTGTGGCTGAACGTATCTATACCTCTTGCCATGCCGCTGACCAGCGTAAACCCTTCCCGGGCCAGCTGTTGCGCCAGCTTTTTCGCGACCTTTTTCCCGTAGTTCGTGTTCTTCCGGGTTCCCACCATGGCAACTCCAAGCTGGTCTTCTTCCACGTATTCACCTTTGACGTAGAGAACTGGAGGGGGTTTATCTATCGTCCGCAGGGACTCGGGATATCGGGAGTCTTCCAGAGTGAGTATTTCGAGGTCCTGCCTGCGGCACTTCTCCAGTTCTTCCCCGAGTTCCTCCTCATCCCGTTGCTCGCAGAACTTTTCCGCAGCGTCGTCGAAGCCCTCGATCGACTCCAGCTCTTCCCGGGAGGCGTTCCAGATACTTTCGACGGACGGAAAATGGTTTAAAAGCAGGTGAAACCGCTGGGGAGTGATCGCCGAACTCATGTTAATTCCCAGCCAGTACTTATTGCTTTCTCGACACATCTTTTTCACCTTTGGTTTGTCGTTAATTTACATTTAAAATATTAAATGTGTCGAATTAATTCAAGCTAAAAATAGTAGTGAAAGCCTGAACCAAAGGTTACCCCGAACTGGCTGACGCTCTGGGCCTGCATGCCGAACTCCAGATTTAGGACGAAGTTTTCCGAAAAGGCCTCGAGGCTGATCCCTCCCGTACCAACTACAGAGACCTGGTTTGAGTTGGAAGGACCTCCGAAATTATAAGCCCCACCTCCGGCGACGTAGAAGTCGACCGTGCTATCCTCGGTGAGTTTGTAAAGTAGCCTGAGGGAAGAAGTCCCGCTCAGGCCAGAATAATCGGTCGACCAGAAGATTGCGCTCCCCTCAAAGCCGAATTCAGGATTGAGCCAGGTCCTGGAACTGAGGCCGCCCGAAGGCGATATAAACTGGGCACCAAAACCGTATTGCGGGTACTTGGCGGTTTCGTCGGCCATTTCCGAAGTTCCATCCTGTCCACTAACTCTGGATGAAAAGGGAAACACCACCAGAAATAATCCCAGGACCAGTACGGTTCCCAGGACAAGTTCTTTTCTCAAGTTAATCACCCCATGTATTCTACCCCAGAACGAAGAGAATGTTAAATAGTTGTCGAATGGGGGATCATCCTAAATTATTTAGGAGAAAGAAGGTTCTCGTTTTTTAACTTGGTTCTCACGTTTTAATCCCGTTTTAACCTTGACAATATAATGTCTTTGTGATACTATAATGAAAATCGTTTAGTGAAGTGGTGAAAATGTTTGAAGTCAGAACAAGTGAATTTGAGGAACTGAGTGTCGGGACGGATACTAACGTAGTTAAGGAAAGCAAGTTCAAGATGGGCTTTACGCCCATCGTAGCCTTCACTAAACCTCACCTGCCTTAACCGGGGCAGGAAATAACCCCGGGCCAATAACCGGCCAACAATACCCATTGAGGGGTAGATTTGGGATTTGGAAGTAATTTAAGCAAATTATCTCACGCAGATTATATATCTTAAAGTGATGCTCACACCCCCTCGGCGGAGCATTCGGGCAAGTTCGACCTCCCCTCCGGTCGAACTTGCCTAACTTTTTCCTCTTATCATGGGTAGTTACAGAGGTCGGCGGGGGTCTCTCGAATTCTTCCGGAGGGAATAGCCTTTTAAAATCAAAAATTTTACACAAGAGGTGTGTAGTTAAATCATGAGAACTAAAGGTATCGCTACAGTTTCTTTGCTGCTGGTACTGTCTTTCGTTCTAACTTTTGGTGTCATGGGTTATGGGCAGGACGAGCCGACGTATAAATTCGCCACGGAGGCTGCCTGGGCACCCTGGGATTACTACAACGACGAGGGAGAGCTGGTTGGAATAGATATCGATATCATCAGGGAAATAGCCGAGGTGGAGGGCTTCAACGTGGAGTTCGTCACCTCTTCCTGGGATTCGCTGATCCCGATGGTTAACATGGGTAAAGCCGACATGACGGGTGGAGGTATGTCGATTACCGAGGAACGGGAGGAGATGGTGGACTTCACCGATCCATACTGGTTCACCGAGATGGCCGTTCTCGTCCACGAGGACTCCGATCTGCACATGTTTGACGCCCTCAGTCACGGAGCTACTATCAGTAACCAGAGTAATACGACCGGAGCTGAATGGGTCCGAAAGAACCTGATCGAAGAGGGTTACGATCTGGATCAGAAGCTCTTCGAGACTTACCCCCAAGCCGTTCAGGCACTTATTGCAGGAAAGGTCGACGCAACAGTTCAGGATAAGACCACGGCGGAGAGGGTCGTGTCCGAGGGTAAACCGGTCAGGATTACCGGATACTTCCGGACGGGAGAGGCCTACGGATACGCCGTTCAGGAAGGAGATGAGGAGCTGCTTGAGAAGCTAAACTCCGGACTGGAAAAACTCAAGAGTTCGGGGAAATTCGAAGAGATAGTCAATAGATACTTGGATTAGGTGATTAACGATTTTTCCACGGGACGGGCCGGTCCCGGTCCGTCCCTTTTAATTTAATTAGGAGGGAGAGTCTTGCAGCCGTTATGGGACCAGATCCTCATACTGTGGAATAATGCCAATGCTCTGTTGAGAGGTTTAGAGGTGACCGTAGAACTCGGGTTTTCGTTCTTCGCATTTGGCTTCGTCCTGGCGATATTTATCGCCCTGGGAATAGTATTCGGTCCGAAGTACCTCAGCTCGCTGTTATCCGGGTTTTCCTGGGTTTTCAGGAGTCTTCCGGCGATCATCCTTCTGTTTATTTTCTATTACGGACCGGCAAAGATTGGGCTGGACATAACACCTTTCTGGGCGGCCCTTTTCGCACTTGGCCTCCGACATGCGGGGTATCAGACACATTACTTCCGCGGGGCAATTCAATCCATCGGTACGGGACAGCTCGAAGCGGCCCGATCCCTCGGATTGAGTCTGCCCAGGGGGTTATTTGAGGTAATTCTGCCTCAGATGCTCCGCTTTTCGCTTCCCGCAAGCGCGAACGAATACGCCATTACGATCAAGGATACTTCACTGGCTTTTGCCATCGGCGTCGTGGAAATCCTGCAGCAGGGTAAGTACATAGTGGCCCGGGAGTACAACCCGCTTGCGGTTTACCTCACCATTGCCGTGATTTACTGGATAATTACCAGGGCTGGGACCAGGGCCTTTGCCTACCTCGAAGACAGGTACAGGGTTCCGGGCTTCGAGCTGGAAAGGTAGAGGAGGTCATAATATGGAGTTTTTTCACTACGCCTGGGATATATTACCCGCCCTTGCTGACGGGATAAAGATAACACTCATCATGACGGCTACTTCGATGGGATTAGCCGCTTTTTTAGGTGTCTTCATCTCTCTCGGCAAGATGTACGGACCCGGTCCGGTACGGGGGTTTTGTTCCTTCTACATAGAGTTGTTTCGCGGTACTCCACTTCTGGTCCAGTTGTTCATTATTTATTACGGATTACCGGAGGTCGGGATAAACCTTCCGTCGCTGTCGGCTGCCGTAGTCGGGTTCGGGCTTAACAGTGCTGCTTACCAGGCCGAATACCTGCGGGGGGCGATTCAGTCAATCAAGAAGGGACAGCTCCAGGCCGCCCGTTCCGTTGGAATGAGTTTCTTTACTGCCATGCGAACGATCGTACTGCCGCAGGCGCTTCGACGGGTGATACCTTCGTGGTCGAACGACGTGATCTATACGCTGAAATACACCTCGGTGGCATTCATGATCGGGGCTCAGGAGCTTACTTCCGCCGGAAAGATAATGGCCGGGAGGTACTTCAGGTTTGCCGATACCTTTATCGTCGTCGGCTTCATCTACCTAGTACTGGTTTACGTTTTTTCTACCTCGATAGATAGGTTGGAACGGGGGCTCAGGATTCCCGGCTTCGAGATGCGAGATTAAGCCAACCGGTCTTCAGGGTCGGATCTCCGCCCATCCGGACCGGCGTAACTGCTGTCACGGGTAGTGCGGTGCGGGTCGGCCCCTCAAATGGGTTTGAAAATCCGATCTATTTGGATAAGATCAAAATCCAACTATGTCTGAAGAGAACGAAGTCGGGATGAAGAGGTACGAGCGCCAGCTGGAGGTCCTCGGAGAGACGGGGCAGGAAGCCCTTGCTAACTCCACTGCGATGGTCGTGGGGCTTGGTGGGCTGGGTTCCCCGGCAGCAACCTACCTTGCAGCAGCTGGTTTTGGTGAGCTGATCCTCGTCGATCACGACGAGGTCGCCCTGAGTAACCTCAATCGACAGGTTCTTCACGGGACCGGCGACCTGAGCAGGAGAAAAACGAGGTCCGCTCGCGAGAAGTTAAAAGAACTCGACCCCGAGATAAGCCTGAAAACCGTCGAGTTAGAGCTGGAAGAGGAGTCCCTGAAAGAGTTGCCTGAATCCGACCTGGTGCTCGGTACAGTTGATAACTTTGACACTCGCTACCTGCTTAACAAGTACGCCGTACGAAAGGGCATTCCATATATTCACGGTGCAGTGGAAGGGTTTCAGGGCCAGCTTTCTACCGTGATTCCGGGAGAATCGGCTTGCCTGCGCTGTATGTTTCCCGAGGCAGCGCCTGAAAAAGCCGGGATCCAGGTGCCTGGCCCGACGGCCGGGGTGCTTGGAACTATGATGGCGAACGAGGCGATTAAATACGTAACCGAGACGGGTAAACTCGCCACCGGTAAGTTACTTCTGTTCGACCTCAAGGCAAACGAGTTCGATTCAATCGAAGTAGACAGGGTGCCAGATTGCCCGATCTGCGGGCAGGTCTAATTTTCTCAATTTTTTATCCAACCTCCATAAAATGCTACCAATCGGCTGATCACGTGGGACAGGTCAAGGTAACCAATTTCGGACGAAGTTCAAACGTCTGGGGTTGTCTGCCTGGCTGAACGGAGATAACCTGGAGTTGAGGATTCACCCGAGGAGGTGACTCTCGATGGTAGAATTACTCGAGTCCGTAGGTTATCTGCTGGTCTCCGTTGGTGTCGCTATTCTGCTCATCAGAATAGGTGGGTATCTGGAGAAGATGTAAAGCAGGGGTGGCCCTGGAAACCAATCCCCCGGAGGTGGCAAATGTGTACTTCACCTAATTTACTTCAGGCACTTAGCTTCTTTACCGTTAGCGTCGGTGTTTCGGTGTTATTTTTCCGGCTGGTGAAACTAGGGGGATATTTCAGGGAGTAGTTCGGGTCATCGGGAGAGAAAAAGCTACCGGGGCGATTAAAATGGACTTTTCGCTCGGCGAACTCTTGTTCGGAACTGGAGGCCTGCTTGCCGGAGTTGGAGCTTTGATTGCGTTTTTGAAGCTTGCCGAACTGGCCGATAGTATGGCGAAAAGATACCAAGAAGAAGAGAAGGAGTGAGTTCGGGGCTTTCTATAACCAAAATTGAGGGATTCAAAACCCTGGCTATCATCTATTTAAGATTTTCTTACACTGAGGTTCTGCTGGATTAACTTTACCGCCTAAACCACAAGGTGCTTCTATGAAGGTGGAAGTGTTGAGTTAATAATTGAACCTCCTGGTGGGAGAATAGCCAAAAAAACTCAAACCCCTTCGCAGGGGGTTTTATTTTGTTCTTTATTTTTTTATCTTTATTTAAATAAATTTAAAATATTAGATTTTAAAGGGGGTTTTGATGACGTTTTTCAAAACTTCCGGACGTCTGCCCGCCATCCTGAGGTTGGTTATCGTGGTAACACTTATGATCGTTCCTGCCCGGAGTACCGTTTCCCATGCCGAAACGAAGCTTGGCCTGAACCTGGGTGCCGAAGTGGAAATTGAACCGGAGGGGCGCGATTTAAACCACGAGGCGAGTTCCGAGCTCGGGTTGATCTACGAGACTGGACCCTTTTACCTTGAAAGTGAAACGGAACTCGACCCCGAGGGTTTTTCGGACCAGGGGTTTGTCCTCGGTTTCACGGGAGATGAGCTGAGCGGGGAGACGGACCTGGACTTCGATACGGAGCAAAAACAACTCGATTCCTGTGAATTTTCGGGAGCGCTGGATCAGGGGACTAAAACTTTTTTAGAAGCTAGTTACGAAACTGATAATTGTCCTCTCAAGAGCCTGCGGCAACCGGAGCGAGAGCTGGAGATCGTAGTGGAAAGACGGATTGCCGAAAGTGTAACTACTGAAGTGTCTTCGACTTTTTCGGAAGAATCCGGGTCACTGGTATCGATCCCGGAGGAGTCCGAAGTGGAGATCGACGATCTGCCGTTCGGAAACTACCGAGTCAATCCGGTACTGAAAATGGAGGAACTCGTCCCGGCTAAAATAGAGGTCGATTTCGAGCGCGTGGTTCCCCTGCTCGAGTCACCCAGAATGGACTTCGAGGGAGACCTGGAGTGGGAGACCTCCGAAAAATACGTCGAGTTCGTTCCAGAGCTGGCTTCGGATCTAGCTTCTTTAACCCTGGAAAGCGAACTGAGCTTTGCTCCCGCGGGCCCGGATGAAATACTGCGCATACAGGAACTGGAGTTAGATGACCTGGAACTTGGAGAATGGGGTCTGGAGCTCGCCCTGGACTTTGCCGACGAAGAAGCGGAACTCGATCTGGAAACCGACGCGGACCGCGTCGAATTCGGGCTTGAGTTCCTGTTTGAGAACTTCGGAGGTGATTCCAGGCCGGAAGCCGGTCGGATTGGTGGGGAGACGAGTCTGTCTCTGGACGAGAGAACGGAAGTGACTATAGGGGGCGAAACCGAATTTGAGAGTCCTTATCCGGAGTTATCTCTTG
>CAZWZR010000097.1:0-1617 GCA_964638365.1 uncultured Thermotogae bacterium
ATCGCCAAACTTCTTTGTTACGTCTTTTAACCTTACTTCAGCCATATGAAAACCTCCCAGTAGTAAAGATCTTTTTGAAACGTTTCAAATCTGCCATAAAACCTTGATTCCCGATTTCACTCAGCTTCGTAAAAACGCTTAAAATTTGACTTACCCATATTGCCTTTAGTTTAACTACTGAGGAAGACCCATGCAAGCTTTTAGGTAAGTACCGCGTTTCCAGCCCCCAGCTTTCATCAACCCCCGGGGGAGCTATATAATAATTCTGACACGAAAGAGATCGTTACTTTCATCAATTTATTGGTTTGATGCCAGAGGAGGTAATCACCAAATGCCAAAGGCAATATATCCCGGCAGCTTTGATCCGATTACGTACGGGCACCTGGATATCGTCGAGCGCGCGGAAAAGATATTCGACGACCTGATAGTCGGCGTGGCGGAAAACCCGGGCAAAGATACTTTATTCAATTCGGAGGAAAGAAAGGAACTGGCCGAACTCGCGCTCGAGGAGGAGTCGATTGAGGTATCTCGGGTCATAACTTTCTCCGGGCTCCTCGTCGACTGCGCTCAAGAGTACGACAGGGAATCCATTGTCAGGGGGTTGAGGGCGAACTCGGATTTCGAATACGAGTTTCAGATGGCCCTAACCAATAGAGATCTGGCTCCCGATACTGAATCAGTGTTCCTCATGACGGCAGGAGAGTACTCTTTCCTTAGCTCTAGCATAGTAAAGGAAGTAAAAGAGCTTGGCGGAGACGTCAGCACCTTCGTCCCTGATATAGTAGAAAAAAGGCTGGAAGAGAAGTTTAGCTAAAAGATCAATTGGAGGCAAGCTCGTACCGCGAATAAATGCTTGCCCCCGAAGACCTGTTATACCTGAATTTCCTTCCAGGCTGAATTCATGGTCTCCATAGACCTATTGAGGTGTTCGGGTTTAAACTGCTCCAGCACCACGGGCCCCCTGTAACCTTTGCTCTCCATGGCCTCAAATAGACCAGTTAGATCCAGGCCTTCACTTTCCGGCTCCAGTTGCTGGTGATCGTTCCCATCGATCACTCCGTGAAGATGGAGATTTATTATTGATTCCGAGTTTTCGTAGTAGTGCAGGATAGGATCCTTATCTCTCATCACCAGGTGGCCGACGTCAAGACACCGGCCATATCTCTCTTCGTCGAGGAAGACCTGCAATCCGGACATATCCGTGTACAGGTTTTCTACCGCTATTTCCTCCGGGTCCAGGTAATCCTTCAGTTCCCGCAGGGACTGCCGGGCGCGGTCCAGTTGATCCTCGTACTGCTGTATTTCAAACAGACGGGTCAACGGAGAACCACCGGGATAATAGATCGGCGACACGTGCAGTGTATAAACGAGGGGGTCCAGTTCTTCGACTCTGTGGTACGTTCTGGCGATAACTTCGACCGAAGCCTCTCGTAACGCCGGGTTCGTCGTCGCGAGTCGAATGCTTAAAGGAAGATGAATCGAATATTCGAGGTCCTTTTCCTTCTTTAGCCGTTTTAATTTCTCGATCTCCTCATCCGTAAGAGGCAGGCTTCTCGGGTATTCCAGGGTCAATTCCACGAAGTCAAATTCTTCTTTAGTCCGTCTGACGTTCTCCAC
>CAZWZR010000097.1:1717-6735 GCA_964638365.1 uncultured Thermotogae bacterium
TTACCTATTTCACTCCAGCTCTCTACCACTTTAGCCCCTTCCGCCGGGGCCTCCAGCTCTCGCTCCGAGAAGAAGCCCTGCCAGTTAAGCATGATCGGCTTTATTCCCGCTTCACTGTATACTAAACCATCATCGGGATGATCACCAATTCCAGCGATCATTCCCGTAGAACCGAGCGAAAATTCCTGCTTTAGCAGGTCAAGTTTGAACTCCCTATCCTCTATACCCCTTCCGGGCTTCATGAAGAGCTCGACCCCGTTTTTACCCGGGAGAGGAAAACCGTGTTCCGCCAGCCACTCCTCGGTAGCAGGTCGCATGGTATCCCCCTGCTGGTCGTGCCTGCCGGTGAGATAAGTTAGCTCCAGACCCTCATGTACGAACTCGGTAAGTAAATCAGCTGCACCCGGAGCGGGCTCGTCCAGGTGAATAAACCTTCCCGACAAAAATACCTCCCACAGCTGATCCAGCTCCGACGAGGAGAGATACTCGGAAAAACCCCCGAACTGGTCCGAGGTCTTTTCGAATACCTCCTCCCGGCCTATTTCACGCAGGGAACGACGCATTCTCCTGGTGGTATCGGCTATCGTATTATCGATATCTGTTATCAACTTAGCTACGTTCATATGAATCAAAGTCGTAAATAACGTGCTGGTTTAACTCGGATTTAGCTTGTCAGTTTATTCAAGTTAGTTTATTCAAGTCGTAATCTCTTTTCAAACTACCGAAGGCATCCGAAAGTCTGCCAGTTGTGACACTCGAGAGTGACCCACTAACTCATTCAGGTGAGGTGGGCCCACGAACTCCTTTCATTCTTAGGTTAATAGGCGCAAATATTGCATGAATGGACAAAAAACTCTATCCTATTCTGGGATGAATTAATTTTAACAGTTAAAAGGAGGGGAAATTTTGAAAAAAGTAATAATTATGGGTGCAGCAGGTAGAGATTTTCACAACTTTAACACTTACTTTCGGGGGAACGACGAGTACGAGGTCGTCGCTTTCACGGCGGCGCAAATTCCTGATATAGCCGGCAGGAAGTATCCGGCGGAACTGGCCGGAGATCTGTATCCGGACGGAATACCCATCGAGGCCGAAAGGGATCTGCCGGAGTTGATCGAGGAACACGAGGTCGACGAAGTTGTCTTTTCCTATAGCGACGTGCCGCATCAACATGTAATGGAAAGGGCCTCTTTGGTCAACGCCGCGGGCGCGGACTTCAAGTTACTCAGCCCGGACCACACAAAGCTAAGCTCGTCCAAACCCCTAATATCGATAACGGCGGCAAGAACCGGATCCGGCAAGAGCCAGACCACGAGACGGGTAACGGATATCCTCCGGGACATGGGAAAACAGGTCGCAGTTATCAGGCACCCGATGCCCTACGGGGATCTGGTCGCCCAGAGGGTCCAGCGTTACGAGAACTACGAAGACATGGACAGACATAACTGTACCATCGAGGAAAGAGAAGAGTACGAGCCGCATATCGATCGGGGGAACATAGTCTACGCCGGCGTCGATTACGAAGACATACTCCGCCGGGCCGAAGAGGACGCCGATGTCATAGTCTGGGACGGGGGAAATAACGACTTCTCGTTCTACCACAGCGACTTCAGCATAGTACTCGTAGATCCGCTCCGCGCCGGCCACGAGATGACCTATTACCCGGGGAACGTAAGCATCAGGATGGCCGACATGGTAGTAATAAATAAAGTCGAAACGGCGACGCCTGAAGACGTTAACAAAGTTCGGGAAAACGTCAGAAACGTAAACGAAGGTGCAACGATAATCGAAGCAAGCTCACCCTTAACCGTCGAGGACCCGTCGGTTATCTCAGGGCAGAAAGTACTGGCAATAGAGGACGGCCCGACCGTTACTCACGGAGAAATGGACCTGGGAGCAGGGACCCTGGCTGCGAGGAAGTACGGTGCATCCGAACTCATTGACCCGAAACCCCACGCTGTCGGTTCGCTAAAGGAAACTTTCGAGGACTATCCCCATATTCCCGAGCTTCTACCGGCTATGGGATACGGGCCAGACCAAATCGAGGACCTGAAAGACACGATTGACAATTGTCTGCCGGAAGGGGTGGTAATCGGTACGCCGATCGACCTGCGGCGCTTGATCGACTTCGACGTCCCGACCACCCGTGTAACTTACGAACTACAGGAACTTGGAACTCCCGACCTGGAGGACATTTTAACTGACCTGGAGGTTTTATAGAAACTCATGGAAGCTCAAAACCTGAACGTAGTAAGACATCCACTAATCCAGAACAAGCTGACCTACCTTCGTAACAAGAACACGGATAATCAGGACTTTCGCTTGATCCTGGAAGAACTGACGACCCTGATGGTTTACGAAATCACCAGAAACTACCCGCTGGAGGAGACCAAGGTAGAGACGCCACTGGAACAGACAACTTCCGAGGTTCTGGCTACGAAAGTGGCTCTCGTCCCGATCCTGAGAGCGGGTGTTGGCATGCTGGAAGGAGTATTAAACCTGCTTCCCAAGGCAAGAGTCGGCCATATCGGCCTGTATCGCGACCACGAAACCCTGGAACCGGTCGAGTACTACAAGAAGTTACCCCAGCCGTTAAGCGAATTCCAGATCATAGTGGTCGATCCGATGCTTGCCACCGGAGGAACCGCAAAAGCGGGCGTGGAGTTAGTCAAGGAAGAAGGCGGCGATAACGTCCAGTTCCTATGTCTGGTAGCCGCCCCCGAAGGAGTGGAGAACTTTTCGGAAAAACACCCAAACGTCCCGATCTATACAGCGGCGGTAGACGATGAACTTGACGATAAGGGCTACATTCACCCGGGACTCGGAGACGCGGGAGATAGACTTTTCGGAACCTAGACTGGGAACCAACGATCCAATTGCGAAATAGAAAGCCCCATTAGCGGAGTGCTAATGGGGCTTTTGTATATGACCGCGATTTATTTTTACCTGTTGTCGAACCTGTTGTAGTGAACGATATCATCCAGCTTAGCTCTGGTTTCCTCCCTCTTCTGATCCGGTCGTCCCAGCGGCAGGAGATAAGTCAACCTTATGTCTTCCGGTAGCCCAAGAAGCTTCTTGGCGTCTGCCTCAACAGAATCTTCCCTGTTCTCGAGGTCGTAAACATCCAGCCAGTAAGCCCCGAGACCGAGACTGTAGGCAGCAAGCGCCATATTATGCGCAGCTACGGCTCCTTCTTCGATGAAGTGGCTTGTCCCACATCCCGTAATGGCAATAGCAACGGTGAGCGGTGCGTTCTTTATTCCAGCAGTATAGATCGTCACCCGCTTGGTTAACTCGTAAAGTTCCTGTTTTAGCTCTTCGTCCTCCACGACCAAAAACTGCCAGGGTTCGCAGTCCCCGAAGCTCTCCGACCAGTAGCCCGCCTGCAGAACGGCGTTCAGCTCCTCTTCCTCTACGGGCTCGTCTTTGAACTTGAAGACCATCCTCCTTTCCCTAATCGCCTTCAATACTTCATTATCGATCATTATTTTCTCCTCCAGTTAAAGGCTAAAGAATGAGTCTGTTATTTATTTTACTCAATTCTGCTACAATTGTAAAAAACACCTGTTGATCTTTAGAAATGAAGATATGTTATCGGATGGCGCCAGTAAATTAAGAGTTTCTAAAGTGGGGTTAGCCTAAACCCTATTAAGAAAACACGATGACATAGGGAGAGTCATCGCGGGGGAAAACAGGAAAAGAGTTGATCTCCTACCACCTGGGAGATAACTTTAAGCTGAGTATTTACGATACCGTTAAAAACAAGGACCATCGGAGTCGGTCTATCGATTATTTTAAGTAGTGCAAGTTGCCCGAGCACACTGTATGAAAAAGACCCAAACCGGAAAAGACAAATCAATAAATCACCATAGGTGGAATAATGGCTGAAATAAGAAGAGAAATTACAAAAGGAAAGTGGACGATCGTAGCTCCTTCACGCGGGGACAGGCCGTTCGATTTTTCAAATCAATCAGAAGAAGAAAAAGAGAGAGAAGTAGACGATGAGTGCCCATTTTGTCCGGGAAACGAATCCGAGACACCGAAGGAAATCCAGGCAATCAGGGAAAACGAAAAAGATGAATCCAGCTGGCGGGTCCGTGTCTTCCCGAACAAATTCCCCGCCCTGGACTCGAACGGAAGTTCTGCGGTCATAGAAGGTGACCTATTTAAGAGTGTGGGCGGTTTCGGTTACCACGAAGTCGTGGCCGAAACACCCCGGCATGACAAAAGCCTGACCGAACTTTCGGTAAAAGAGATCGAGCTGGTAGTGAAAACCTACCTGAACAGGCTGGAAGAACTGGGCACGCGATCCGGGATAAGTTACGTCAGTATATTCAAAAACCGGGGGAAGCGGGCCGGTGCGTCCCTGGAACACTCTCATAGCCAGATCATGGCCACGACTTTTATCCCCAGCATGTTAGACCAGGAGTACGAACGGGGTGCCAGGCACAGGAGTAAGGTAGGATCATGCCTTTATTGCGACTTAATCGAAATCGAAACGGAAAAGGGTGAAAGAATTGTCTTCGAAGACGACCACTTCGTCGTAATATGCCCGTACGGCTCGAGATTTCCATACGAGACGAGAATCCTGCCAAAGCGCCACTCGAGCGATTTCGGTCGGATAACTGACGAAGAAATTGACCACCTTGGGCTGACGTTGAAAAAAACCCTGTCAGGACTTACCGAGGTGCTCGGTGGATTTCCCTACAATTACACGATTCATACCGGGCCGGCGTACCCGGAGGAGCTTGATGTACCGATCCGGGAAAGCTACCACTGGCACCTGGAGATAACTCCGCGACTGACCACCCCGGCCGGTTTCGAAAAGGGGGCGGAGGACTTCATTAATATCGTAAGGCCCGAGAAAGCCGCGGAAAAGCTTAGAAATGCAGTCCCGAAACTGCGGAGCTGAACCGGCTCCACTTTGCGAAAGCACAGCCACTATCCTATCCTGAATTGTAAGGAAAAACTGGTTGAAAACCTCGAGGTGAACCCAACCCAATGATAGGATCTAGTAC
>CAZWZR010000098.1:0-6045 GCA_964638365.1 uncultured Thermotogae bacterium
CAAGAGAACATCCCGCTCCGGTATTGGGACCGCAACTACTACCTTTTTCAACTCGATTCCGGATAACTCCGCGCCAGTGTCACAACGTAAACTCTTCCCGCTCCGGCCCGTTTGAGGACCCTGCTGCACTCGTCGACGGTCGCACCGGTAGTGAACACGTCGTCAACGAGCAGAATGGACTCGCGATCTATTTCTTCCCGGTAGGCGAAACTACCCCGGACGTTTGTCAGCCGTTCCTCCCGTCCGAGCTCGGCCTGCGGGCGGGTCATTTCGTTCTTAACGAGAGTTTCCAGCAGAGGCAGGTCTTTACGCCGGGCCAGAACCCGTGCCAGCAGTTCCGCCTGGTTGAAGCCACGATCCTCCAGTTTCTCGTTGCTCAGTGGAACGAAGGTGACCGCTTCAGCTTTATCGATCATTTCCCCGGTCTTCCCGCGCTCAAGCAAAGGGGCCAGGTTCTTTGCCAGTGCCTTTTCCCCTTCGTACTTCAAGCCTTTGATGGATTCCGCCAGCCCTCCTCCAGGTTCGTATAACCCGAAAGATCGGGCGAGGAAGAACTCCCTCTCACCCTTGGCACACATGGAGCAGAGCCCGCCGGACTCAGGTGCCGGCTTGCCGCACCTTTCGCAGACAGGTCCGGTGATCTCTTCGAACGAGTTCAGGCAGTCATGGCAGATGTAGCGGTGTTCTTCCAGAGGTTCACCACACAAATAACAATGAGGAGGGTAAAGGATATCGAGCAAAGGATATCCTACCCTCCTCAATAACTTACGCGAGATTTCGCCGGAAAAATTCAAGCCGGTTTAATTAAACTATGTACTCCGTGAGGTCGATTATCTGACTGGTGTAACCCCACTCGTTGTCGTAAAAGGCAAGCAGCTTGACCATGTTGCCGTTTACGACGTCCGTGGAGGTCAGGCCGACGTAAGAGGAATAAGGACCAAGAATGTCCCTGGATACGACCGGGTCCTCAGTGTATCCGAGGGCGCCGTTCATCTCGCCGTCGGCGTACTCTTTTACCTTGCCATTAAGCTCTTCTACCGTGGTATCCGATTCCAGCTTTGCGACGAGGTCGGTCACGGAACCAGCCGGTGTCGGGACTCGCATCGCCATTCCGTTTATCTTGCCGGACATTTCCGGAATTACTTCTACGACTGCCGTGGCCGCACCAGTAGTGGTCGGCACGATGTTCTCGGCTGCCGCTCTTCCCCTGGAAGCCTTCTTCCACTTGTAGGGTCCGTCAACGATCTTCTGTGAGGCCGTGTAGGAGTGGACCGTAGTGAAGAGCGCGCTCTCGATCCCGAATTCCTCTTCGAGGAGCTTGACCGGAGGTGCGACGCTATTCGTCGTGCAGGAAGCACCGGCAACTATGTCGTGCTTGTCCGGGTCGTAGTCCTCTTCGTTGATCTTCCATACCAGCTGGGGAATCTCGTCCGCCCGGTCTCCCTTCGGAGGAGCGGAAACGAGTACCTTGTCCGCACCTGCTGCCAGGTGTTTCTCCGCGTCTTCGTAGTAGCGGAAGACACCGGTGGATTCCAGCGCCACGTCGACTCCCATGTCGCCCCAGGGTAAATCCGAAGGTTCCTCTTCCGAGAGTATCGGGTACTTTTCTCCGTTGACTATGAGGCCTTCGTCGTCGTATTCGACGTCGCCGTCAAACCTGCCGTAGACCGAATCGTACCTGAGCAGATAAGCTGCCTGTTTCGGGTCCTGCTGAATGTCGTTGATCGCTACGATGTCAATACTAGACATGCTTTCAGCGATCCGGAAGTACGCCCTGCCAATTCTGCCAAATCCGTTAATTCCTACCTTTACCATGTAAATCCCTCCTGATCGAGCGTTTTGTTGGGTTTAAAACTCTCTCTTAATAGAGTTGTTCTCTGCCACCAGTCAAAGTTTAAGGGTTGAATAGTTAGATATCTATAGTGATCGTGAATACATACACTAAATCTAAGCCCTTCTATCGGTCTCCATCGACCATGGACAGAAAGTACTCGTGTACACCTTTATTTTCGGTCAACTCGGGGTGAAACGTAGATCCCAGTATCTGGCCTTCTCGCAGCAAAACCGGCTCATCCTCGTGCCGCGCCAGAACTTCGACCTCTTCTCCTATACGAGTTACCCGGGGAGCACGGATAAATACGCCGCGCAGCGAATTTTCGGTGAAATCACCGGCATCCGTTACTTCCAGCTCCGACTCGAAGCTCTCAATCTGGCGCCCGTAAGCGTTTCTCTCTACAGTTATATCCATTAGACCGAGCGTAGGTGGCTTCCCCGTCAAGTTATCCGCGAGCAGTATCAGGCCGGCACAGGTTCCGAAGACCGGAAGTCCGCTTCTCACCTCTTCCTTAATCAATTCGAACAGGTCCCACTTCCGCATCAGGTTGGAAATCGTCGTACTTTCCCCACCCGGTATAACCAACCCGTCCAGTTCTTCCAGGTCTCCCCGTCGTCTTACCAGGCGGGTATTGGCACCCAGGTCTTCCAGGAAGTTCTTATGCTCGCGAAAATCCCCCTGAAGAGCCAGAATTCCTAATCTCATCGAAGAATCGATTATCTCCCCTGGATGTACTCTTCGTCATCCATACCTTCCATGTTGATCCCGACCATAGGTTCTCCCAGGTTCTCGGAAATCTCGGCCAGAGTCGCCGGGTCGTCGTGGTAGGTAACCGCGTCTACTATGGCCTTGCCCCGCGGTTCGGGGTCCTGTGACTTAAATACACCCGACCCCACGAATACTCCATCCGCACCAAGCTGCATCATCAGAGCGGCATCGGCCGGCGTCGCTATCCCTCCGGCGGCGAAGTTAACCACCGGGAGCCTTCCTTCTTCAGCTATTACCCTGAGTATGTCACGGGGAGCTTCCAGCTCCTTGGCGTAACTCATCAGTTCTGATTCGGGAAGGTTGACCAGTTTCCTTATCTCGGAATTTATCCTCCGCATGTGCCTGACCGCCTCGACGACGTTGCCCGTTCCTGCTTCTCCCTTGGTTCGGATCATAGCCGCACCTTCGCCTATCCGGCGGGCGGCTTCCGCAAGGTTACGAGCACCGCAGACGACGGGGACGTCCAGGTCCCACTTGTCCACGTGATTTTCCTCGTCAGCGGGCGTAAGGACTTCTGATTCGTCGACGTAATCGACGCCCAGCCTTTCCAGAATCCGGGCCTCGACGAAGTGACCTATCCTCGCTTTGGCCATGACCGGAATGGAGACCTCTTCCATTATCTCCTTGATCTTTGCCGGGTCAGCCATCCGGGCCACTCCACCCGCTTCCCTTATGTCTGCGGGCACTTTTTCCAGCGCCATCACGGCTGCAGCTCCGGCATCTTCAGCTATCCGAGCCTGTTCCGCGTTGACTACGTCCATTATAACGCCGCCCTTGAGCATCTCGGCCAGGCCGCTTTTTACCTTAAAAGTTCCCTTTTCTACCATATAATCCCACCTCCACGGGAATTCCCAGTCATTCAAGTTATTATAGGGCTCAAGCGGTTGAGTTAGCAAGAGTAGTATGGTTCTGAGAACCGGGCTGGAGCGGTAATTTTAAATTCGGGAGGGGCGTCCTATAATTACCCACAATGAAAGTCAAAAAGTTAGAAGTAGGATCACTGGAGACGAACTGCTATATCATTAATTCAGGCGAGGAGACCGCGGTAATAGACCCCGGAGAGGACGCCGGAAGGATAGCTGAAAAGGTCGAGACCGGAGAAGGAAATCCCTCTCTCAAGTTCGTCCTGGCAACCCATTTTCACTGGGACCACGTGAATGCGACCGACGAACTGGTGGAACGCTACGGGGCGGATTTTTACCTGGGTGAAAAGGACCTGGATTTGTTTCGGGAATCCGGAGAAATCAGCACGGAGCCGGACCGATTGCTCGGAGAAGGGGACGAGGTCAAGTTAGGCGATAGCCTTTTCGATGTCCGGGAAACCCCCGGCCACTCACCCGGCAGCATAACTCTGATCGAGAAAAGCGAAGGAAAACTCTTCGTCGGCGATCTCCTGTTTTCCACCGGCTTTGGCCGGACGGACCTGCCGGGCGGATCGAAATCCGAACTGGAGGACTCCCTTGCCCGGATAGTAAAGCTTGACGGTAACTGGGAGGTCTATTCGGGCCACGGACCCGTTTTCAACCTAAGCGAGAGGCTCGCTTCTTCACCGTTTCTGACTGACCTGAAAGAGGAATAATGGACCGCCAGGTAATCGATAATATCAGGAAAAAAGCAGACATAGTTGAACTGGTTTCCCGTTACGTCAACCTGAAAAAATCCGGCAATAGCTATAAAGGAGTCTGCCCGTTCCATGAGGACAACGACCCCTCGCTCACGGTCGATCCGGAGAAGAAGCTCTGGCACTGTTTCGGCTGCGGTGCCGGCGGGGACGTATTCAACTTCCTGATGAAGATCGAGAACCTGTCTTTTCCAGATGCAGTACGTGAACTTGCCAGCGAGGTCGGCGTAAAGGTACCGGACCAGAAGGGTGGATCCGGTCAGGGTAACCTCGCCGCTCTCATGAACGACGTCAACGATTACTTTCACTCCAACCTCCTTCGTCGCGGCGTCGGGAAAAAGGCCCGGGAGTACCTAAAAGAACGCGGTTACGGCCAGGACATTGCCAAGGAATTCGAACTGGGTTACGCCCTGGATAGCTGGAATTCTTTGACGAACAAGTTCCGCAATGATTACAGCCCGGGGAGCATGGAAAAAGTCGGGCTGGTTAAGCAGTCCGACGACGGCAGGTACTACGACAGGTTTCGGGACAGGCTCATATTTCCGATCAAGTCCGTCAGGGGAAAAGTCATCGCCTTCGGAGGCAGGATTCTGGACCCGGACGGGGATGGCCCCAAGTACCTTAATTCTCCGAATACCCCGCTATTTCAGAAAGGGGAGACCTTCTACGGGCTCTCCACGGCTCGGCGTGCTCTGGGGGACGAGGATCGGGCAATTCTCGTCGAAGGCTACACCGACGTCATCGCTCCTTCCAGCAGGGGGATAAAGAACGTCATTGCCAGCATGGGGACTTCTCTGACGGAGAAGCAGGCCAATCTGCTATCCCGCTACGTGTCCGACGTCGTCATCGCGTACGACAGAGATCAGGCGGGCCAGGAAGCAACTCTTAAGGGCATGAAACTGCTGCGAAACAAGGGCCTTGGCGTCCGTGTGGCCAGCCTGCCGGAGGACGGGGACCCGGCAGACGTGATCGAGCGCGACGGAGCGGAAGGACTGAAGAAAATCGTTGAAGACGCCTCTCCTTTCCACGAGTACTACCTGGAGCTGCTCGAATCAGAACACGACCTTTCAACTGTCGAAGGCCGGGAAAAGGCGCTTAAATCGAGCACCAAGTTTTTGAGCGGCATCCAGAGCCCGCCGTTGCGGCACGAGCTTATAGACAAGCTGAAGGACATGTTGAAGGTCTCCGCCTCGGAAATTACTCGCCGAATCAAGCTAAAGGGCGGAAAGCCTTCGTCCGACAAAGGCCTGAAAGTGGACAGAACCCAGGAAGGCCTCTCGCTGGACGAGTGGGTAATACATCTGCTCCTGGAGGACAAGATAACCCCCGCCACTCTGGAGGAAGAGGGAATAGTATCGGCTCTGGATTCGAAACTGCAGCCCCTGGCGGAGAAGATAATCTCGGGCAGGGAATCGGGCCAGGGTATAGAGGAGATAATGAAGGACATGGGCGAAAAGGAGCGAAAAGAACTCTCCCGGATTTCTCTTGTGGAAGTCAGTTTCGATGGAGAAGGCTCCCGCAAGGCCTCGGAGGAAGTAATCAAGAAGTTCATCAAACAAAGAAGGCTCCCCCGGTTAAAAGAAAAGTGGAAAAAGGCAATCCAGGAAGGCGAAGAAGAAAAGATTCAGGAGCTACAGGAAAGGATATCCGAGCAGCAGGAGAGGTTGAAGGATTTTAGTGGCTAAGAACCTTCAAACACACTGCCTTACTGTACTCTAAGCAAACTCTTCTAGTACCTTCACTTTTCAGAGCCGGGGAAAATTCCAGCGACGCGGCGCATATGTCTGACCGAACCAGTCCAGCAGTCAATCGAGCCAAATTC
>CAZWZR010000098.1:6055-6694 GCA_964638365.1 uncultured Thermotogae bacterium
GCCCCGCTGTGATGGTTGGTCTAATAATAGTCTTTGCGCTCTGGTCAATACCACTTACTTGTTACCAAAGGAAATTGGCCAACACTTCGACCGAAGTCAACATCGGGGGTAGAAACCCCCGACTATCGCATGCTTTGTACTCTAGTCGAATAAGTAGGTAGAGTCTCCAGGCTGGGAAATCATTTAACCAACACTTTAATCCGATAACCAAATACTAGTTCCTGTGGGGTGTTCTCTTTAATCTCACCCCCACCTTGTTCCTCCCCCGTCAAGGGGGAGGAGAAGTGTACAAAATACCTTTTCGCAAGCGTGAATATTAAGATTCATCTTGTTGATGTGGGTCTAAATGATTCAAAGCCCCGCAGGTGTTCCTTTCCCCCTTCACGGGGGAAAGAAAGAATGGGGGTGATGGGGTAAGGAAATAATCGCCCCGGCTATCGTTGATCTTTTTAATAATACAAACAAGTTGATAGGCAAATCCCAGGGTCGGTCAAATCCATCGTGCCTTTTGTAGTAAAGACTCTTCCGATAGGCGGCTCCTTCAGGGTTGCGGTCATGTTTGTGAATATTACAAAAACGAAATGCGGGCCGAAAAAATTCCAGCGACTCGGCGGGTACCTCTGACCGAACAAGCACTCA
>CAZWZR010000099.1:0-4196 GCA_964638365.1 uncultured Thermotogae bacterium
ACCTGACTCAAATTACGGGGTTCATCCGGATCCAGGTTTTTTGTTAGAGCAACCTGGAGACCAAGCTGCTGGGCAAACGGTATAAATAGTACCCCCTGAAAGTACTGATCCAGATCGGTGTCTAAATTAACAGAGAATCTTGCTACTTCTTCAGTTTCCATGCTTAAATTGCTTCCTAGTACAACGGAATGGGCACCGAGATCGTTCACTTCTTTTATCAGCTCTCTCTCGTGGTTCCGACCATTATTAGTCAGGTAAAAAGTTACAAGCGAGTGGTTGCTCGCGACTGATTTTGGACCATGTCGGTATTCCAGTGCGTGGAAAGCCTCCGTGGCTTCAAGGGCAGTTTCCTTCATTTTTAGCATGGACTCGCAAGCAATCCCGTAATTGGGACCGCTGCCCAGAAATACGAAGTGGTCGTAATCTCCTTTAAGGATTTCGCCAACGGCTCGTCTGGATTTACTAACTGCCTCCTCGCCCAGTTCAGACAACCGGGAAAGATCTTTTTCTTCCCCTTGTAACTTAACCGCAATCTGGTAGATGGTAAGCAACATGGAGCTGAAGGATTGGGTCATCACTACGCTCTCTTCCTGAGCCGCTTCCACTACCACCGATTGGTTGGCTTCCTCTACCAGCGGGCTATTAGGGTAGCAGGATACCGCGAGGGATTCGGTGGAGTAGCTTGGTTCGGTCAGGTTCCGGGTTGCCCGGACCGTCTCAGTGGTCTCTCCCGACCTCGAAATACCAACCACGAGCTTTCTCTTCTCCTTACCTTCTGCAAGATGGGCTTCGGGAAAGTCTATGAGTTCCGAGGATGGCAGGGCTTTTGCGTCTATCCCGGTAAGTTTTTGAAATACGGTCGAGGCCGAAAGTCCTAGATAATAAGAGGAACCGGCGCCGAAGAAAATTACCTGGTCGAAACTTTCAAAATCCAGGTTAAGTTTCTTTAATCGCTTTTCATTGTTAGAGAGAGTGGTCTGCCATATTGAGGGCTGTTCCCTGATTTCTCGTTTAGTATCTTCCCCTTTATTCATTTTTACCTCCTCCAGTAATCTCTTTAAGGCTTTTACGTACCCCTCTTTCAACATCGTAATTGGCTTCCTTCATACCTGCAACTATGGCTCCCACGACAGGAGGCCATTCTGGCCGAATTATCTCCACCTGGTTTGCTGGGGTTTGTAGTTTTCTTTCTACCTTCTTCTTTACAAATGTCGAATTAAATACTCCTCCAACAAGTACGGCCGGTATTTCCTCCATTTTGGACAGTGATAGACTTTCGATGAGGGTTTCGGCGGATCTGGTGAGTTCGTATGAGGCGTCATCGAGTATTTCCGCGGCTACTTCGTCTCCGAGATCTGCGGCTCTGTCAGTTACTTTCGCCAACCTGGCTACCTCTCTGGGCACGTTTTCAGGGGGGTAAAAGTAATCGAGAAGTTCGTCGGGAGAGTCCAATTCGAGCTCCTCCAGGATCAATTCAGTTAGACTTGTATCCTTCCCCCTTCCATCAAAACTTTCCAGGACTGCCATAATTGTTCTCCGGCCGATATCGTAGGCGCTACCCAGGTCGCCGAACAGGTAACCCCAGCCGTCAACTCGTGCCCTTTCGCCGGAAGGATTTATGCCAGTTATGAGGCTTCCGGTTCCCGCGATAATCGCAAAACCCGGATCTCCGAAAGTTCCGCTAAACAACCCGATGATCGCATCGTCTTCTATTCTGCTGGGGCAGGCATGCGGAGCGATCTCCTTAATTATACTTTCAGCTCTTTTCCTATCCCGCTGAGTATCGAGCCCACCAGCTCCCCAGCCAACCGCGGTTAAAGCGTTCTTATCTATCTTTAAATCTTCTAACGCCGACTGAAGGGCCTTATCTATTTCTTTTTTTGGGCTATCATCTGGAGAAACTGCGAGCCGAGAGGGGCCGCTGGCTTCTATTGATAGTATTTCCCCTTTTCCGTTTGCTATCGCGACCGTAGTTTTTGTGCCTCCACCGTCGATCCCGGCGAAATAACTGATTTCTTTATCTTCGCTATTTTCTACCATTATAGTATTTTATTCATTTTTTATATCAGTATCGGTCAACTAAGAATATTTAAGACCGGAAACTAAGGCAAGTTAAGTTCCCTTTCCAGTTCGAAGTTCAAAGACTACAGAAATCAACCAGTTCCTTAAACTTTGCAAATTTCCATAATGACGCCAGAAACGAAGTTATTACAGCGGTTCCCCGGAACAAGGTTAGCAAGATTTGGTCCCGTTAATGCCGTGTTAAATAACCTATGCTGGACTATCACTTCAGGGGATAGTATTCAACCCAGAGAGCAGAATTATCTACGAATAAACCATTGTCGTTGGCTGGAGCCGCTATTCTCACAGCGGTAATCTCTTCTGGATTCCCACTTTTTTTCGCCCATTGTACGAGTGTTCCCTTGCCGCCAGAAGCGCAGGGAGCTGCAAATTCGGCTATCTGTTCCCAGTTCCCCCCGGGTTCTCGCAGTATTTGCAGCTCAAATCCCTTTTCCATGGAATCCAGTTCGGAAACTCCACCGGTAACTCTGGCAGTGATCCTGGATACCCCTACAGGATAATCGAAAATTCGCTCTAAAGGATATATATGGGATCTGTAATGACCCCAGCAATCGTCATGAGGTGGGTCCTGGGCCTCGGTAAGATAGCTTCTTCTGTCCCTGTTACGTGACAGGTAGCCGTGTTGTCGACATCTGAAAGAGTCCACCTGGGGTAAGCCTGAAGGTTCTGGTGGAGGGAACCCGGTAACTTCTATCGTTTTTGACGCCTTCGCGGTCTCCCCCGAACCGGTTTCGACCGTCAACGTTACTTCGTACTGGCCGGGCTCGTCCCAGCTGTAGAATATCTCGGGTTGCTCGTTCCATTGGTCGACGTTCCCGTCACCATCGAAATCCCAGCCATAATACTGAATGTCACCGACGGATTTGCTTCCGTCAAGTTCGACTCTCTCCCCGACTCCGGGCTCTTTGGGGCTCCAGTCGTACCTGGCTACTGGATATTTTAATCCACCTTTATAAGGGACTTTAACCGTAATCTTTCCACACTCTGTATTGCGCTCTTGTTCTCCCCAGTTGAGATCAAACCGGTAGGTAAATTCATCTCCGTCTTCCCCACCGCTCAGTACCAGCTTGGTTGGCTTTGAACTTAGATTGAAGGAGAAATTAGCAATCTGATTTCGCCTAACTGGCTTGGGCGGCACAAACCTTTTAACACCGAGCGGCTTCCCGTCTTTCTGAAACAGGAAACGAGAAATCGAAACCCTGGAACAATCCGAATTCCTGATTTCGACCGTAACTGTGATTTCCTCTTCCGTCTGTCCGTACCCGAAAATGGCGACCAGACCGACTAGAAGGAGCGTGATTAAAACCAGCTTCTTGTTGCACATAATTCCTCCTTCTAAAGGGCTGTTTACGGGGGCCCGCCCGGGTTTAGCCTCCGGAATGGCGGGATTCGAGAGAGGAATTCTGGCATGTTTAAGTGCAAATTTATACTAACAATTTACTGGTTTTCAGACAAATTTTAGGTATGACATCCTTTTATCCTCTGGCACGGGTAGATCAGCTATTTTTTAAACCAATGATACTTCGATAACGGCCCGGAGTGTAATTTAAGGGAGAAGGCAATGGTGGCAAGTCAAAAGATCTAATATTGCAAGGCTGAAGACGGTTTCCCAAAACTAAAAACGACCTTTCTCCGTAAGTTCGGCTGACAAAGAATTCTAAAGAGAAGTGGAGGGTAAAGTAAAAAGCTGAACTCCTGGATTACGCCTGGCTAAAACAGAGGATTTCCTGTCCAAACCCGAATGAATCTTGGACGCCCTAAAACCCAAGTAGGTTAACAAGACAGGGGGTAAAAAAATGGAAGATTTATAGGTTAACTCCAGGTTACAAGGACACTAGACGTGAAAACCTATAAATTGGAATCGAAAAACTCGATTACCTTTTCTTTGTATTTGTCCGGTCGATCATCAAAACCACCCACGTGCCCTACCCCCTCGGGCATCCATAGCCTCTTTTTGCCGGGTTTGTTTTCGTGAAGTAGCTCAGAGTTCTTTGGATAGATGACATCGTCTTCAGTGCCGTGGATAAAGAATGCGGGCTTCTTGAGATCGGTAATTCTTTCCTTCAGGTTCGTTTTTTGAATGATATCCATTTCAAGAGATTGATTTGCCCCGA
>CAZWZR010000099.1:4296-6692 GCA_964638365.1 uncultured Thermotogae bacterium
CCCCATCTTTCACCTTCACTTTTGCCTCTTCCCTGAGGGTCGAACAACAGAACGTCGTAGCCAGCATCGTGGAGGAAAGGGGCAAATTCCAGTAGTTTCCACCTGGTCTGCCCCTTGCCGGGGGCGAGGATTACACAGTCTTCGGACTGACCGTCGATAAACCAGCCCTTTATTTTCAACTCGTCCTCTTTGGTGTTATCGCTGTAGAACTCTACCGGTTCGTAATCAAGCCCCAGGTCGGACGGGGTTGTTTCTTCGACTTCCCCTCTCGGTGTTTCGTAAATTTCCTGATTGAGAGAGTTCCTTATTTGATACCCGATAAACCCAAGGCCTCCCACGAGCAGGGCCGCGATTAACGCAATTGCAACTACGTTTAGCTTTCTTCGAGAACCTTTTTTCTCTGGTGACATGGTTAACTTTTAGATTTGGTTTTAAATCAAAGACAGAAAATCCATGATCTTTGGTTCGGTTTACCCAAATAGATCCTTGATTCTTTCGACTCCGTCCTTTAACTGGTCGGACCACCTGTTTCTAAACTTTTGGATCCTATCTTCCTGCAATGCCAGTTTTTCCTCCAGGAGTTCGACAGTTTCCTCGAGTTCATCAATCCTTTCACGCAGTTTTTCTACGGTCTCCTCGTCGATACCTTTTGTGCTTGTATCCTCTTCTTTACTCTCTTTCTTCTCTAAACCTTCTTCCTTTAGAGCAGTAACCGCTTCCTGGACGGTGTCGTGTTCGTCTTCCAGTTTCGCCAGTTTTTGAAGCTTTCTAACGTCTTCCTGAGAGAACAAGTACTGGTTGCGATCTCCCCTCTCAAGTGGATCCATTGCCCCACTTTCAATTAGCTTCTCAACCCTCCAGTAGATCTGCGACTTGCTGTAGTCGACGTCAATTTCTTTTACAGTTTTCAACTCGGCCATTTTTTACCTCCTTCTGTTAATAGGATTTAAAACCTCTAGTTGTCGAAACTCCAAGAGGGGGCGCGTCGAAATCTCGTTTCTCCATCAGTTGATTTGGGTCTACTCTAAAATCGACATTCATATTTCCGTCTCCTGCAAAGGATAATAATCTTAATTATTAAAAATTACAAATTGGGAAAAAGTACTGGTATAGAAGCAATATGGGCGGATCTTGATTCGGTATTCGTAGAAACGCAATAGCCTATTAAAAAACAAATAAAGCCCTTGTAGCGTAGAATTGCGGGTTCTATACTATAAAAAGTTTGAAAGGGGAGAGTTCTAAAAGCCGTAATTCGCTTGTTTAACCAGGATGAAAATAACTAACTGGAGGGTTTGTCCCGGTGTCAAAAAAGATAGCAGTTTTAACTGGTGGAGGACATATTGGTGGCTATAATTCCGGTCTTTCAGGAGTTTGGAAGAGAGGAAGAGAGCTTGGCTGGGACGTGTATGGAGCGATTGACGGATGGCGTGGCCTTGCCAATGGAGAGTTCGTCGATCTTCGTGTCAAGGACGTCGTCGAACATGCCGACAAAGGCGGTTCGATACTCGGCTCAAGTCGGTACAAGCCGGAACTGGAGGAACTGACTGATACGATTGCCGAACACGATATCGACGCCGTGGTGGCCTTAGGCGGAGACGATACCCTTGGAGTACTGGCAGAACTCTGGGAAGAGGCGGGAGTGCCTGCAGTGGGATGGCCGAAGACAATGGATAACGACCTATCGGGTACCTACTTTACCGTTGGTTACCCAACCGCCGTTAGCCAGGCAGCTCGATTCGTCCGGGAAAGTGCCGACATGGCTTATACCCACGGGCGAGTCATGATTACCACTCTGTTCGGCAGAAGTACTGACTGGGTAGCTGCCGGGGCCGGAGCTCATGGAGATGCGGATGTCCTGATTCCGGGAGAGAGACCGACTTCTACCGCCGAGATTTACGATGAAGTCAAGGAAGTTTATTTAAAGAACCGGGAAAAGTACGACAAAGGGTTTGCAGTAGTGGTTGCTGCTGAGGGAGCCAGTATTGAGGGACTGTCGTCTCATCGAAGGGATTCCGAGGAATTCGACGAGTTTGGGCACGAGAAACTTAGCCCTCATCTCCTGGCTATTAGCCTTTCGGAGTCTATACAGGATCATTCCAGAGAGGAATACGGGGAGCCTTTTGGGACCGCTCACCAGACTCTGACCTATCAGCTCAGAAATGGCCCCGCCAACGAGGTTGATAGAGAAATTGGCTACAAAGCCGGCCGGCGCTGCGTCGGTCTTCTGGAAGAGGAAGACCCCGGGAAAATGGCGGCCGTCCAGCACGAGGAAGGGTCCGGGCTAACCGTCGGTTCAGTAGATCTTTCTAAAGCAGTCGAGCCCCGCTTTGTAAAAGGTTCTGGGTACGTCGACTACTCGGAGTTTCGAGTCACTGATTCCTATCTAAAGTACTCGC
>CAZWZR010000100.1:0-1657 GCA_964638365.1 uncultured Thermotogae bacterium
TTTTATTATATCTAATCTCTCGAGCCTGAACCTCCACCAAACAGCCCCGCGGGACCAGGGGATCGAGAAAAAACGCCCACTGTTCCAGGGCTACAGAACCGAAGGAATTCTCATTTAAGGTCGAAAAACCTGAGAAAAGTATTCATGGTACTGACCAGGGAATCCTTCGTCACGTACTCGTCGGGCTGATGTGCCATCTCGATTTCTCCAGGGCCACAGATTACTACCGGTGTCTTAAGATACGGTTTTAGAGCCGCTGCATCGGTACAGTAAGGGACTATTGAAGCCTGTAGATCTTCCCGGCTTCCATCTTTCTGTCCGGCAGCACGAAGAAATTGAGCAACGAGATCGTCGTCGGTCTCGGATACAATTGGCTCTTGGTAGGTAGTGACCTCGGTCTCGAAACCACCCCCAAATTGATCTACAAGCCGGTCGGATATATCTCGGATAGCTCCGAGGGCTCTCTCTTTGTGTTCATCAGCCACAACCCGGATATCAAGCTTAACCGTTGCCTTATCGGGAACCACGTTTGGCTGCCATCCACCTTCAAATTGCCCGACGTTAATGGTCGTCTGGCCGAGAGACCCATCTCCGGGAAAAGACTCCACCTGCTCGACGATCTGGGGTACAAAGCCGGCCCCCATGAGGACAGCATTTATTCCTTCATCTGGGGTTGACCCGTGTGCGGCATCACCGAGAAAAGTGACATCCACCCAGAGCTCTCCCTTTTCGCCTATGTACGCTTCACCGTTCGTAGGTTCCGTAACCACCAGGAGTTCGGCATCGTCAAGGAGATCGGTTTCGGTCAACGAGTAAGCCCCGCCGTAGCCGCCTTCTTCATCGGCCGTCAGGGCAAGTACCACGTCTTTATCTAAAGGGCTCTCCGATTCTACCAGCTTTCGAGCCACAGCCAGTATGACAGCTACTCCGCCCTTCATGTCGGCACTTCCCCTGCCATAGATTTTTCCGTCTTCCATCAGGTCATCAAAAGCCGGAACGCTCCAGTGGTCCTCCGTTACCCCGACCGTATCCAGGTGGCCGCAGAGTACGACGCTACCCTCGTGCCGGCCAGAAATCCTCCCGACCACGGACAGTCGTCTCCCTTCTCCATCTTCCAGCGGGACGGAGGTAGTTTGAATGCCGAGTTCTCGCAGGTAGTTTTCGACAAAATCAGCCATTTCGCCCTCTCCGCCGGGTGGGTTCACGCTCTTAATTTGAACCATCTTTTTTGTTAACTCGACTACTTCCTGACTGAGTTCTTCTTGGATAAGCACTTTTACCTCCATGTAAACAAAACCAAAGTTCTCCGGGCCTGCTGTTTTTTTAGCGCACCCAATTTCTGTTAGCTTACTCTGTTTGAAGTCAAGCTTTCTAAAAAATATATACGGGTTCCGTTAAGGTGATTATAGAAATTTCAGCTAGAATTAGCTAGCTTTGAAAATAACGGTAAGGCGAAACAAATTCCCGATCATATGACCTCATCGATAAAGGAAACGGAACCGCCCAGCAAGAGAACTCTGTAAGAAAGCAATAAAAAGTGAATTCTTTTTTTCAGCAACCCTCTCTGGAGAGAAATTCGTAGAAATGCCAAGGGCTCATAGGCCTGGAATGTCCCTTAGTAAAACGAGCTAGGTTGACCTTATATTGAAAGTTCTGT
>CAZWZR010000100.1:1667-6105 GCA_964638365.1 uncultured Thermotogae bacterium
GATTGTAAGACCTTTGAGCAGGGTGGTCAATTTCGACGAAACGCTTATGAACAACAGGCATTCCTGGCCAAGATATCTTCTTTAGAGTGTTTTAGCTCGGAAAAGTTAAGCATGGACTCGAAAAGGGAGATCATACGTTCCAATCCCAAAATAGTTAACCCACGATTCTCCTTCGTTAAATGGGGCCAGTCCCCGTTTGAATGCTGAGAAACTGGTTTGTAAAAGATTAAACTGCTGAAAAGGCTCCCCCACGAGCCCGTGGATAATTGGCACCCACCAGGCAAAAATATATGCTAGAATAAGGTTCTCAGAGCAATATGTATTTAGTGGGACTTATATGGCAGAAACCGGGTATCACATTTGTTCGGGGCGCTTGCCGGTTTGAAGCTCTCCGAACATTTCCTTTACTTGATCCTCCTTTTCCTCGTTTTCGGTTATTATGATCAGGATATCGTCTTCGCTCAACTCCGTATCCCCTCGGGGGATGATCGCTACGCCTTCGCGAAGAACGGAGGTGATTAACGACCTTGCGGGAAGATCGATGTCCGCTATTTTTTGGCCGGCCATCTCTCCGGGGGACATCTCGACCAATCTCGCTCCTCCCTGGACGAGCAGTGAAAAGTCCAGAACATCGTACCCGTGAAGCAGGCTCGATATCTCGGTTGCAGCTGAAATTTTCGGTGAAATAACGTGGTCGACTCCGAGTTCTTGGGCAGTCGTTCTCAAGCTGGCCTTACTGAGTTTGGCAACTACCTTGGGAACGTTGAATTTCTTACCGAGGACGGCGATTACCATGTTCAGGGCATCGGAATTCGTAGTGGCTATGAGTGCGTCGGCCTCTCTGGCTCCAGCGCTCTCCAGCAGCTCCGGTTCCGTGCCGTCACCGTGAAGTACGAGGGCGTCGTATTCCTCTGAAAGTGCCTCGCATTTCTCTTGGTCCTGATCAACTAAAACCAGCTCAAACCCTTCACGTGACGTAAGATCCTCGGCAAGCTGGGTTCCTATATCACCGAGTCCAGCAATTATAACTCTCATAGTATTCCCTCCTGATACGGTGGACTTTCTTGACTAAATATATCGAGTGATAAAAATAAATCGAAACACCGCAACTACTCTTTCACGATGCAGTTGCAGAAAAACACGAAATGAGGAATCTAACTATACCTTAAAGAAGATAAACTACGGGATCGAGTTTTTCAAAAAATATAAGGAAAATTAATCCAGCCTTTTACCAGTAAGCAGGTGGTCCAATCTCAGTCCCGACGCTTTCAAACACTTTAGCATGCTCCGGTGTTTTAACTGCCCTTTTGGATTGACCCTGGAGCAGACTGAGGCTAGAATTAATCTACAGAGGGGGAGAGGAAGCCGCGACCTTGACGGTCGAGGAAAGTCCGGACTCCACAGGGTAGGTCGCTGGTCGAGGCATTTGTCTAAGACCAGAGCCGGCGACGGCTGGAAAGTGCCACAGAAAACAGACAGCCAGCTCCTAATTGAGTGCTGGTAAGGGTGAAACGGTGAGGTAAGAGCTCACCGCTCCGGCCGCGAGGTTCGGAGGCAGGGCAAACCCCGACCGGAGTAAAGCCAAATAGGGAGGCTGGAGCTACCCGCTCCGTTACCTCCGGGTAGGCTGCTGAGATAGATGGCTTCCTAACACAGGATCCGGCTTAACTCCCCCTCGTTTCTCTTTTCTCTAGCTCTCCTCATGTAAATGGGTAGAAATAGCCGAGTACGCCCACGCCGGCGAGCACCAGCTGAACTATCCATAGTCTCCCCGTAACCTTGGCCTCCGGCCATTCGACTTTCGGCAGCAGGTAGCTATAATCTATTCCTTCCGCTGACTCGAAGTGATGGTGCATGGGGCTTATTTTGAATACCCTTTCGCCCGTACTCTTGTAGTAAAGCACCTGAATCATCACGGAGAGCGTGTCGAGTACGAAAAGGCCTCCAAAAAGGGGCAGGAAAAGCTCTCCCCGGGTTACCACCGCGGCGGTCGCGATGATTCCACCAAGGGCAAAAGCTCCGGTATCGCCGAGGAATAGTTCGGCGGGATAGAAGTTGTACCAGAGGAAGCCGATAGTCGCGGCTATGGAAACCGAAAGAATCGGCAGCAATTCCGTAGAACCGATCAAAGCAAAAACAGCCAGGGAAATTACCCCTCCACCGCCGGCTAATCCGTCAAGCCCGTCCGTCAGGTTGACCGCGTTGACGGTGCCAATCAGGACGAAGGCCGTCAGAAGATAATAGGAAAAAGCCGGTACGAACATCTCGTTACCGGTAAAAGGAAGGATTAGCCGGTTTGGTTCTTCCAGCAGAAAGAGGGTCATGAAAATCAGCGAGGCCGATACGATCAGTTGTAAGAGTATCTTTTCCCCGGGTTTCAATCCCCGGGATTGTTTGTTCAAAATACTCAACAGATCATCCGCGCACCCTACGAGTCCGAAGCCAAAGGTACCGAGGAGGAAGAGAGGAACGTAGTTCCTGGCTGAAGGTAAATAAAACCATAGAAACAGGGACGAGAGACCTATGGCTACCAGAATCGCCAGACCACCCATGGTCGGAGTCCCGCTCTTATGCTCGTGCAGGTTCGGCCCCCAGTCCCTTATCTGCTGACCGATTCCGCCCTGGTCCATCACCCTGATGATCAGCCACGAGGCGACCAGAGACACGAGCAACGAGCCGAGCGAGGCAATGAAGGTCGTTAGAACCAAACTTATTCACCTGAGATAAGAACCCATAATCTCCAGAGTTTCCAGCTGCTCCATTTGGATTCAGCTTACCCGGTTGCGAAAGGCCTGTCTGAATAACGGGTCGAGGTACCGCTTTAGCAACGGTTTTTCTAAAAGGTCTCTTCGAAAGCGTATCCGGCTCTAAGAATATCTTTCTCCGCCAGGCTGTCTCCAATTATCTGCATCCCTACAGGGAGCCCCTCTACTTCTCCGGCCGGGACCGACATAGCGGGTAAACCCGCCAGGTTAACCGGGACGTTAAAGACGTCCGAGAGGTACATCTCGAGGGGATCGTCTATCTTGTCCCCGATTTCGAAGGCCGGCGTCGGAGAAGTGGGTGCGGCAATCAGGTCGACCTCTTCGAACCCCTGATCAAAATCCTCTTTTATCAGTCTACGGGTTTTCTGTGCCTTTCCGTAGTACTCGTCGTAATAGCCCGCGGAAAGCGCGTAGGTACCGAGCAATATCCTCCGTTTAACCTCGGGCCCGAAACCCTGATCACGGCTGCTGGAAAAGAGCTCATCGATCGATTCGGTGTCCGCCCTGCTTGTGTACCTTACCCCGTCGAACCGCGCCAGGTTGGCACTTGCCTCCGAGCTTGCAATGAGATAATAGGTAGCAATTGCGTATTCGCTGTGAGGTAGCGAAATATCTTTCACTTCTGCACCGAGATCTTCGAAGGCTTCCCTCCATTTCTCTCCTTTTTCCCTGATGCTTGCATCAAGCTGTTCACCGAAGTACTCCTCGGGAAAACCGACCTTCAGGCCGGAAATACCTTCGGTAATTCCGGAAGTGTAATCAGGCGTCTCTTCCGCGGCGGAAGTCGAGTCCATATCGTCGTACCCGGCGAGGTAATTCAACAATAAGGCGGCGTCGTAGACGTCCTTGGTAATCGGGCCGATTTGATCAAGCGAAGATGCGAACGCCGTGAGACCGTAACGGGAGACCAGGCCGTAGGTAGGTTTTAACCCGACGACCCCGCAAAAGGATGCTGGATGCCGGACGGATCCTCCCGTGTCGGAACCCAGAGCGTATATGGCTTCGTCGGCGGCCACGGCCGCCGCCGAACCTCCTGACGAACCGCCAGGAACCCGTGATAGGTCGCGAGGGTTTCTCGTGGTCTGGAAGTAGGAGTTCTCCGTCGAGGACCCCATGGCGAACTCGTCCATATTGGCCTTACCCAGGACGGGTGAACCGGCTTCCTTGAGGGACTTAACGACCGTGGCATCGTAGACGGAGTCGTAATCCTCCAGGAAGCTGGACCCGCAGGTCGTCTTGAACCCGAGAGTCTGGATGTTGTCCTTTATCGTCCCGGGTACTCCTTTTAACGGTCTGTCCAGGAAATCCTTCGCCGTATCAACCAGTTCTTCTCTGTCGGCCAGTTCGAGGTAAGCCTTGACGTCTTCTTCGACTTCATCGATTTGGTCAAATAGGTCGGAGTACAGGTCTTCTAACTTTTCGGGACTGTCATCCAGTAAATCCAGGGTTTCGTGTAGAGTCAGTTCGTTTAGTTTGATCGTTACTACCTCCCGGGTAACGAGTTAACGAATTTAAAATTCCTTTCCACTTCGTAAACTCTCGTCTCCAGTACTTTCTGATTTTTGGCGACTATTCAACGAAATTTCACCTGAAAGGCCCCAGTTCTAACTTTAAACCGCTACTAAGCAGGTCGGGCCCCTGTGCCCGACCGGTTGGACCTCCGGGCTTACCGG
>CAZWZR010000100.1:6115-6552 GCA_964638365.1 uncultured Thermotogae bacterium
CCCCGAGTGTCGCCGGGAACTGACGGTAATAGAGGAAGGCGAAAGCGAGTAGGGTCGGGACCACCGCCGTTCACCTCGACGTTCAGGAAAATCCTATAGGAGACCGAGCGGGCATGGTTCAACCATTTCGTAGGCCCTCGTTTTCGAACTCCGGGCACCGAACCGAGAAATTTCCGACTCGCGTGCTCCAACTCCTCTGTTCATGATAGTAGCTTTCACTACAGGAAGTGTTCCCCATAAATATTTCATCTCATTCGGTTATGGTAATATCCCTCTCCAGCACTTATCTGAGTTATGATACTTGGATTCATAGAGGTGATTTGATTCAGTTATGGCTGCCACCAATAAACACCTTACCAAACCAAAACACAAATTGGGTATCCTCAGATAAGTGCTGGATCGGTCAGACATACCCGCCGCGTCGCTGGAATTTTCTC
>CAZWZR010000101.1:0-6503 GCA_964638365.1 uncultured Thermotogae bacterium
CCTCCGGTACGGATCTCTACTATTTCTTCAAGGCCGTCCTTTTTCGATAGGATCAGGGCGGTAAGGGCCTGGGCACCACCCGTTCCCTGAAAAAAAGAGTCAATTGATTCCAGCTCTGCTTCTTTCTTTTCACCGCCAAGGTCGGCATCGATTCGACCGTTCTGGACAGTAGCTCTTATTTTGTCACTCCCTATGCCGAGAGGCCCGTCGTAGTTAAGCTTAATAGTTCGAGGGAAAAGGTCCTCTCCGACCTTTATTTCCTGGTCGAATTTTATCTTCGGGTTTACGAAGGGAATTGGGATCGGTGGAGTGACTACACCCTCGGAAATCAGAACTATCTCACCTGAGTCACGCTTTACCAGCTCGTAGGACTCCGAGCCCAGGTCCTTTTCATCACTGACGTACGCGAGTTCTCCCCGGGCGAAGACCCCCGACTCCGTTGAATTTAGGCTTTCCAGGGCCTCCTGAGCTAAGGCCGGTTGGCTGCCGACGCTCAATGGAAGGAGCAGGAAAAGTAAAAGCAAAAAGCAACTTGAGATGTTTTTAACGTTTTTTGCTTGTTTAAACATCAATCAGTCCCACTTTACTTTGATAACATTTGGTAAAACCTTACTTAATTAATAACTAACTTATTTTAAAGGTCTCTGGGCAACAATTCAAATATCTTTTAACTGTTCTAAAAACCGAAATGGGATTAATTGCGGGGTCTTGTTATTAACTTGATGGAGGGAAGGTAAATAAAACGTGGATCAATTTGCAAAAGATATTTCTCCGGTCTCCGGGTCCATTGATTCTATCTCGACCAGGGAAAAGATCGGTTTCCCTTCTTTGCTCAGGCGATCGAAGCCACCCGAGCCCAGTTTGCGAATGACGAAACCGTATCCGACCACGGTAACGGAAAGTGCCTCCATTATCTCCGATAGAGTACCTGCGGTTCTCCCGGTGAAAAGGAAATCGTCCACGATAAGTACACGATCATCAGGGGCAAAGTAGTCGCCCGATACGGCGAGAGTGGTTTTGTTCTCCTTCGTCGGGGACTTGATAGTCCTGATCTCTTCCCCGCTCATCGTGGTTGGAACACCTTTCTTTGCGTAAACCACTTCTACGTCCGTCCCTTTTTCGTTCAGGTTTGCTGCCGTCGTATAAGCTATGATGTTCCCTGCTGCCTCAGCCGTGAGGACTTTGGTTACTCCCAGTTCCTGAAACTTCTCGCAGATTGCCTCGCCGACGTCGTTTAACAGCGAGGGTGCTACTTTGTGGTTTAAGAAGCTGTCGACTTTGAGAAACTCCTCTCCCAGTACCTCTCCTTCTTCCTGAATTTTATCGATTAGGCGGTTTCTTACGTCGTCTATAACGTCAACCATAATCTCACCCTGATTGGTTCTCCTTGCGATTAACCCATTTACCTTCGCCCTTCTCGCCCACAAAATTATACCCCTCTAAAACTGGATTTCCTCGCATGAATACGTGGCGCGGCCAGCCGTAAGAGGTTTTCCCGGTGAAAGGGTTAAAGTCGGTGTTCATATGGGTTTTTTTCGGCGATATTGTTTTTGACTTACTTGGGTCAAAGATCACTATATCGGCGTCCGTTCCTACAGTTAGACTACCCTTTTCCGGGTAGAGGCCGAATCTTTTGGCTGGTTTTTCGGAAATCAATTCCACCATCCGCTCGATTGACAGGCGGTTCGATTTGACGCCTTCCGTAAAAAGGAGGGAAGGTAGCGTTTCCACACCCGGTAAACCCTGAGGGATATTTAGAAAATCGTCGCGGAAATCGTCCTTCTGATCGTTTCTAAACGGGCAGTGATCAGTCGCCACGGAATCGAGAACCCTGTTTTCCAGTGCGTTCCAGAGCGCTTCTCGGTCCTCGTCCAATCTTAGCGGGGGAGTTGCGGCATAGCGATGAGCGTTTTCCTCCTTATAGCTGGATTCCGTTAGCAGGAGGTACTGCGGGCAGGTTTCACCAGTCAGGTCCACTCCGAGCTCCTTGCCACGCTCTAGCAGGTCCATGCTCTCTTTGGTGGTTAAATGTGCGAGGTGTAAGCTTCCACCAGTGGCGTTTGCCAGTTGGATCACCTTGCCCACCGCGACCGATTCGGAGTAATCCGGCCGGCTCTCGGGATGGTGTTTTATCGATTTCTTACCCTCTGAGCGTAATTCCTCACGCTTTTTGGCGATTATCTCGTCGTTTTCGCAGTGTACCATAGCAAGTCCGCCGACTTCTCCGATGTCAGCGAAGGCTTGTTCGAGTTCACCGTCCGGGGTCCTCCTGTTCGATTCCCCGTAGGCGGTAAAGAACTTGAACGAAGTTACTCCCATCTCGACTGCTTCCTGCAGGTCCCCGAGTCCAACGTCGTCGTATCCGTAGAGCGTCCCGTGGAAGGAATAGTCGATCGGGCAGGGGCTTGCTTCCTCCATCCTTTCCCTTATACCGGAGATGAGGCCCTGGTCAGCCCCGGGAGTAGTAAAATCGATAATTGTAGTTATGCCGCCCCATGCAGCAGCCCTGCCGCCGCTGAAGAAGTCGTCGGAAGAAACAGTTCCGGAAACGGGTAATTGCATGTGCGTGTGGGAGTCCAGAAATCCGGGCGTGACGTAACAACCTTCTGCGTTATATACCGAATCCGCTTTCCTGTTGTCGACCGATTTTCCGATAAGAGCAATCTTCTCATCTACAATCCCTATGTCTCCTTCGAAAACCTCTCCATTTTGAACGATTAAACCGTTTTTGATCAGGTAATCCAGTTTCATTCCGGTACACCTCGTAAGAATCGTTAAAGCTCGAAACCACTGGAAGTATCACGTGGAAACCAATTGGTGCGAGCCCTTAATTATCGATAATAGCTTCCAGGTTCCTCAATGCCACCTTCCTTCGGTAGTCGGCGGATCCCCTTATATCGCTTATCGGAGTAATTTCTTCGTCAAGCAGTTCCCTGGCCTCCGTTATTACTTCCCGGTTTGGTCTCTTTCCTCTTAAGTATTTTTCAACGGAGTTCGGTCGTACGATTACCGGCGCTACGGCTCCGTAAGCGATACGAATATCCTCTATCCGGCCATCTGTTTCCTTAAGGGCAAAGCCCATGGAGCAGACGGAGATATCCAGAGCGTTTCGACGTCCGACCTTGTTGAAGTAGTGTCGATACTCCCCGGAAAGCTTTGGTATGGTTATGGCCTTCAGAAATTCTCCCTGGTTTAAATCGGTTTGCCCCGGCCCTCTGATAAATTCGTCTATCGGAAGAGTTCGACTTCCATCTCGGCTTTCCAGTTTCAGGCGAGCATCCAGAGCGTAGAGGGCGATCAACGTATCCGCCGAAGGAGAGGCGTTACAGATATTACCCCCGACGGTGGCCATGTTCCTTAACTGAACCCCGCCAACTGCCTCCGCCGACTCGGCCAGCAGGGGGAATTCTTTCTTTATAAGTGACGAATTGGCCAGGTCCCCATGGGTCGCCGTCGCGGAAATACGTACCGTATCTGATTCATCTTCAAGTTTTGGACCCTCTATCACTTTGGTCAGGTCAATTACTCGTTCGGGGCTGACCATATCCTTCTCTATTTTTACGAAGAGGTCCGTCCCCCCTGCCAGTAGATGGTAATCCCCTTCGGCCATAAGGGTAAAGAGTTCATCTTTGTCCTCTGGAACAATCAGTTCAAATCCCAACTTCCTTTCCCTCCTCTTTCATATACGACTCAACTTCTTCGAGGTCCGACTGTTCATCCACGTCGAGCAATACTCCCCTGTCATCGGTTTCCATTAAAGTCACTTTATCCGGGTTGTTTCTTATTATCCTCCTGGCACCCCGATCTCCGTTTATTCCTTCGAGCAATTCGTTTTTCCAGCTCCGATCCAGAAAAACCGGAAAACCGCGCTGCCCCCGGTAAGCAGGAGCTACGATTGAAGTGTCGGATTTCGCTTTTTCGACAACTCGTTCAATTATCGAAGAGGGCACGAGTGGCATATCGCCGAGAAAGAAAAGGTAGCCGGAAGCATCTGGCTCTGAAGACCTTACGCCCAGTTCAACCGAAGAACTCATCCCCTCTTCCCATCTATCGTTTTCCAGTACCTTGAAATCCGAGGTGTCGACTCTTTTCTTAATCATTTCGGCGCGATAACCGAGGACCAGTAGCGGGTCGTGAGTCCAGTTGAACCTGGTTATCGGGGCCATCGCACAGCGGACGAGCGGTCTACCGTCGACCTCGACGAGCTGTTTTAACTTTCCGTATCTTTCTCCCCTGCCGGCTGCAAGTAAGATGGCCGTCGGTTTGGCCGTGTTAGAGTTCAACCTTCTTTCCTTCTTCCCTCAGCTTTTCCCCGGCCAGTTCGATGGCGTCCACTATTTTTGAATACCCGGTACAGCGACAGATATTTCCCTCGATCCACTTTCGGATTTCTTCCCGAGATGGGTCCGGGTTTTTGTCCAGTAGTTCCAGTCCGACCATGATAAACCCGGGAGTGCAGAAACCACACTGAACGCCGCCTGACTCCACGAATGCTTCCTGCAGCGGGTGGAGCTGGCCGTCTTCTTCAAGCCCTTCGATGGTCTTTATTTCGGAACCATCAACCTGGGGTGTATAGGTAAGGCAGGATAGGTGAGACTCTCCATCTATCAGAACCGTACAGGAGCCGCACTCACCGACACCACAGCCTTCCTTTACTCCGGTAAGGCCGAGATCCTCCCGTAAGAAATCGATCAACCTGCGGTCCGGCCTGACCTCGCGCTCGTACTCTTCTCCATTTACAGTTACATTTACTTTCATTTTTACCCCGCCTCAGCTCTCGAATTTCCTGAAGTCAAGAAATCGAACGATCCGGTGTTTTCGGGCCCCTGAGACACCTAATGCTTTTTGCTCTCCAGTGCTTGATCCACGGCCGATAACTCCGGAGGAATTTCCGTCGCTTTATCAACGCCTTTCTTTGCTGCGTTGACGTCTTTGAGGCCACTGCCTGTTATAAATATACCTACGCTGTCGTCGGTCTTAAGCCTTCCTTCGGATAGGGCCTTTTTAAACCCCGCGTAGGCGGCTGCGGCTGCCGGCTCGGCGAAGACACCTCTCTTTCTGGCCAGTTCCGTAAGACCCGAAGTTATTTCCCCGTCGCTTACCCGCATGTATTCGCCCCCGTTTTCGTGGACGTACTTTACGGCTTTAACTAAGTCCCGGGGTTTGCCAACTGCTATACTGTCGGCCATTGTGCTGGCCTGTTTCTCTTCGATCGGAACCTGGCCACCGTTATAATGATCGAAGGTCGAAGCTATGGTGTCAGCCCCTTCTGCCTGAACCCCAATAACTTTTGGTGGTTCATCTATCATGCCTATTCGGGTCAGTTCTTTGAACCCTTTGCACAATCCGCTAACTATCGAGCCGTCACCAACCGAAACGAACACCTTGTCGGGTGGTTGCCAGTCCAGTTGGTCAGCCATTTCCAGTCCTCCGGTCTTCTTACCTTCTACCAGGTAAGGATGAATCGCGGCAGAACGGTTGTACCAGCCATACTTTTCTGCGGCTTCGAGGGCGAGGTCGTAGGCATCGTCGTAACTGGCGTCCACGGCGAATACGTTGGCTCCATAGACCAGCAGCTGTGTGATCTTGGCCTCCGGGGCCGACTTTGGTACGAATATTATAGTTTCTACGCCCGATGCTGCGCCCAGTCCGGCCAGAGAGCTCGCGGCGTTCCCAGTGGAGGCACATGTCATGGTATCTATACCTTTTTCTCGGGCCGCGGCGATTGCCAGCATAGTTGCCCTGTCCTTGTAAGAAGCGGTTGGGTTACCGCTATCGTCTTTGATCCAGACCTCGTCTACGTTATCGGTTACCTCGTGAAAGGGATAAAGCGGCGTCCCCCCTACATCCAGTGGAGGCAGGTTTCCCAAATTTTCTATTGGCAGCAGCGGGGAGTACTTCTCTATGTCATCTCCAGATGAATTTTTTACTTTCTCCCTAAATTTCTCCCCTGAGGATTCGTAATCATAAACAACTTCCAGAGTTCCTTTCCTCGGGCCACATTCCGGGCAAGTGTAATCCAGTTCATCTGGCCCATAAACTTTTTCACACGAAACGCAGCGTAATCCAGTTATATTTTTCATTTGACCAATATTACTCAACAGCCCATTTTTTGTAAAGTACTTTTCGTCTTATCCATACTGGAAAAATACCTTTTGTATCCATTTTTAGATCGGGTTTTTAAACCAATTGATAAACCAATTGATGGCCTCTGTTAGTTAAAAGTTTGAGGAATTGCGATAGGGATCTTAGATCCCTGCAACCACTCCGACCTGGATACCTCGTGTTGGGAGTTCGGATACTAAATGACCTCGGGGCAAGCCGCGGGTTATCCTCAGCGAATATCGGGCTGTTAGGGTCAAGTTAAGAAACGAACGATAATCACATGAGGTTTAACTTCCGACCCGGTCAAGAGGGGGTGATTATTGATTTGACTTCTTCTGCCCGATATATTTACCTTGCAGAGCTTTGTCTGGGCGGGAAACATCGTGAATTTCCTTATA
>CAZWZR010000102.1:0-6379 GCA_964638365.1 uncultured Thermotogae bacterium
ACCTGTTATAATTAGGTGGTCGAATCAACTAAATTTCACCACGCCCACCGGCTAAACCCCGCACTTTGGGTGCGGGGTTCTAGGCTAACACTTTCGGCCAGATAAAAACTGTCTGCGTTTTGTGCCCTCGCCATATTTGGGTTTTCGGCCCCGGCTTCGTGATTAATATTCCCGTTTTTCTATGACCACTCGAAGATTACCTAATTTCGGTAACATGAGGCGGTTAAATCAAACATGAAGCCGGAAAAGGCGGTCTTAACTCCAGCTTGTTGGCCAGTACCGATAGATAGCAGGAAGGTAAGCTTGAAGTTAAATAGAAGAACATTAAGCATAAGTCCGGGGCTCAATCCCGCATAACACCATATTTTGACTCATACATACTCTACCGAGTTTATTTTAGTTATGTCAAGATTTGTGGAATAAAACACGATTATCTCAAGTTAAACAAGCTTTGGCTGGAAAAACCATAACCAAGCTTTTTTCTTTTGTCTCCACGTTTTCAAGGGGCTTATTGGCCAGTTGAGCTTAATCATTTTCGGCGTTGATCTTGATCATGGAAAGAAGGAACCAAGGGTTGATATCATAAGGTCATACTAAACCAACAGTCTACAAAGGTGGTAAAGTGAGGAAAGAAATCAGGTTTGGTGGGTTTGGTGGTCAGGGAATCATATCGGCAGGTAATATAACCGGTAAAGCAGCTTCGATCTTCGAGGATAAGGACGCGGTTTTGATCCAATCTTACGGCCCCGAGGCCAGAGGTGGCGCCTGTAGTGCCGACGTCGTAATCGAAGAGGAGAAAATAGATTACCCGCAGATAACTACCCCAGAAGTACTCGTCTTGATGTCTCAGGAGGCTTATGAGAAGTACGGTGACGAAATCCAGGACGGTGGAGTAGTCCTCCTGGAAGAGGACCTGGTTGAGGCGGAGGAGCCTCCGGATCGGGTTCGGCAATATACTGTGCCCGCAACGAAGATTGCCGAAGAACTCGGGGGTAAAATCGTCGCAAACGTAGTGATGCTCGGCGTTCTGGTGACAGTCACTTCCGCCGTCGACCGGAACGAGATGAAGGAGGCGGTTCTCTCTTCAGTTCCCGAGGGCACTGAAGATTTGAACGAAAAGGCATTCCAGAGCGGTCTTGAATACGGAGAAAAAATCACCGGTGAAAAACTAGCTCTCAGCTAAGACCGGGGGGCAAAATGGACAACAGGCCCAGAATCGGCGTTTTTATCTGCCACTGCGGTGAGAACATTGCAGGGACATTAGACGTCTCCTTGATGGCGGAACGAATAATTGATTACGGAGACGTCACTTTCAGTACGGATTACGAGTACATGTGCTCCGACCCGGGCCAGAATAAAATCAAGGAAGCAATAGAGGAAGAAGACCTCAATGGCGTGGTCGTTGCTGCCTGTTCACCTTCCATGCACGAAGAGACGTTCCGCCGAGCAGTCGAAGAAGCAGGACTCAACCGATATCGCTGCGAAATCGCCAACATCAGGGAACAGTGTTCGTGGGTTCACGGTGAAAACGGCGGTGCTCCCACTGAGAAGGGGTTAAAGATCATAAAGGGGGCAGTGGAAAAGGTAAAGAGAAACGTCCCGATGGAACCAGTCGAGCGCGAACATTCGGATAAATGCCTGGTGATCGGCGGTGGAATCGCCGGGATACAGGCAGCTCTCGACGTTGCTGAAGCGGGAAACGAAGTAGTTCTCGTCGAAAAAGAGCCTACAATTGGTGGTCACATGGCCCAGCTTTCCGAGACCTTTCCCACTCTTGACTGCTCTCAGTGTATCCTTACTCCGAAGATGGTCGATATAGACCAGCACCCGAATATAAATTTGATGACCTACAGCGAGGTAAAGGACGTATCCGGGTACGTCGGGAACTACAGCGTTCAGATAGAGGAGAAACCAAGGTACGTCGATCCCGACGCCTGCAACCTCTGCGGCGACTGCGAGGAGGTATGTCCCGTCAACGTACCGGACGAATTCAACCAGGGGCTCAGTTCCAGAAAGGCAATCAATATCCCTTTTTCTCAGGCTGTGCCCTCTACCTATACGCTCGACAAAGAGGCCTGTCTGGGTCTGAACCCACTTCGGTGTAACGAATGTTCTGAAGCCTGTGACGCCGATGCCGTAAATTTCGACGACAGCTCCAGATTCATCGAAGAGGATTTCGGGGCCATCATAGTAGCTACCGGCTACGACCTTTACCCAAAAGAGGAGATGGGGGAGTACGGATACGGTCAATACGAGGACGTGATAGACGGTCTCCAGTTCGAAAGACTGCTTTCCGCTACGGGGCCGACGGGGGGAAAGGTTCGCAGGCCGTCGGACGGTAAAGTCCCGGAGGATATAGTATTTATCCAGTGCTCCGGGTCCAGGGATCCGGAAAACCACAATTCTTACTGCTCCAAAGTCTGCTGCATGTATACCGCAAAACACGCCAAACTTTACAAAGAAAACGTACCCGACGGCAATGCCTACGTATTCTATATTGACATTCGAGCCGGAGGAAAGGATTACGAGGAGTTCATCCAGGAAGTGAGAGAAGAGGACAGGGTTATGTACTTAAAGGGCAAAGTATCCAAACTGAAAGAGAACGAAGATCGGCTGAAAGTCTGGGGCGTGGACGAGATATCCGGCGAAAGGATCGAAATCAATGCCGATCTGGTAGTCCTCGCCCAGTCGATAATTCCTTCAAGCGGGGCAGATAGTACTGGAGAAAAGTTGAATCTAAACATGGATCAAAACGGTTTTTACAAGGAGGCACACCCCAAATTAAGGCCTGTAGAAAGTCTTACCGGGGGTGTATTTTTTGCAGGCGCGGGTCAGGGTCCGAAGGACATTCCGGATACCGTATCTCAGGGCAGCGGAGCGGCCGCCAAAGCGATCGACCTCCTGTCAAAGCCAGCCCTGACCCACGACCCTCAAGTGGCGGAAGTAGAAGATGATCTCTGCAGCGGCTGCGGTCTCTGCGTCGGTCAGTGTTCTTACGACGCAATAGAAGTTAACTCCCGCGGCGTGGCCGAGGTCAACGAAATACTCTGCGAGGGTTGTGGTACCTGCTCATCCGGATGTCCGTCAAACGCAATGACGTTGAAAAACCTTACGGACGAGCAGTTAACCGAGACAATTCGGGCTTACCTCGGGGGTTAACCGTGGAATTCGAACCAAAACTGGTAGGTTTTCTCTGCAAATGGTGTTCTTCGGCTGGGGCGGATCTGGCCGGCGTAAGCAGGAAAGGCTATCCCGCCAATCTGATCCCCATAACCGTCAACTGTTCGGGTCGAATCGAAGCCAGTCACGTCATCCGGGCGTTTCGAGATGGCGCGGACGGGGTTTTAATCAGCGGTTGCCATCCCGGTGACTGCCACTATACGTCCGGTAACTACAAAACCGGCAGGAGGGTGGCCCTGTTGAAACACGTCCTTGAGGACTTCGGGATGGAGCCCGAAAGAATCAGACTCGAGTGGATCTCGGCCACGGAGGGTGAAGAGTTTGCCCGAACCGTTCGGGATTTCACCGGCCAGATAAGAGAACTCGGACCGGGGCCTTACAGCGATGCCAAAGAAAGAAAATAAGAAAAAAGTAGCGGCTTACTGGGCTTCTTCCTGTGGGGGCTGTGACATGGCTTTACTCGGGCTACACGAGAGAATTCTCGAGTTGCTTGACTTCGCGGAGATCGCTTTCTGGCCCGCCGCCACCGACTTTAAGTACGAGGATCTTAGGGGCTACGAGGAGGATGAACTAGACCTAACCTTCTTCAACGGCGGGATCAGAACTGAGGAGAACGAGGAGATCGCAAACCTGCTCCGCGAAAAGTCAAAGCTAATGGTTGCTTACGGATCATGTGCTCACCTGGGAGGTCTCCCGGGACTGGCTAACATGAGTGATAACGAAGATATTTTTGACACGGTCTATCGGGAGAACCCGACCACGGATAACCCGGATCAAGTCGTTCCGGAAGAAAGTTCAAACGGAAAGGGTCAGGAACTGGAACTTCCGGAGCTCCAGGAAAGAGTGAGCGGTCTGAGCCGCGTCGTAAATGTGGATTATGCCATCCCTGGGTGTCCACCTCCCCCGGACCTGACGGGGGAATTTCTTGATTTACTTATCGACGATTACCTTCCGGAAAGAGGTTCCGTGGTGGCAGGCGAAAAGACCGTCTGTGACGAGTGCGACCGTGAATGGAACCGGGAGTCAATTGACGAACTAAGGCGCCCGAACGGAGTGGATATCGATACGGAAAAGTGCCTTCTCGACCAGGGAGTGATCTGTCTGGGCCCTGCAACCAGGAGCGGCTGCGGAGGAAGTTGTCCATCGGCAAATCAGCCCTGCAGGGGCTGTTTCGGCCCGCCACCGGAAGTACAGGATCAGGGGGCGGAGATGATGAACTGCCTGGCCTCGGTCCTTCAAATCGGCGAAGAGGGCCAGGGGCTCGATCGGGAAAGGGATTTACTCGCTGGTGTTTCGGATCCAATTGGCACTTTCTATCCTTTTTCTTTGCCGGAATCGATCTTCGGCGGAAAAGTGGAGGACGGGAGTAGGGATGAACGAAAGTAAAATATCGATCGACCCGATTACCAGGCTAGAGGGGCACGGAAAAATCGAGATCTTTCTCGATTCTGAGGGAGATCCGGAAGATGCGGTCCTCCAGGTACCGGAGTTGAGAGGGTTCGAAGAGTTCTCCCGCGGCCGCAAAGCCGAAGAGATGCCAAGGATCACCGAGAGGATATGCGGGGTCTGTCCGGAAGCTCACCACTTCGCGTCCACCAAAGCCCTGGATGCGGCTTATTCGGCTCAACCGACCGAAACGGCGTTGGCTTTGAGGGAACTTCTTTACAACTCCTACATCTTTGCGGACCACTTACTTCACATGTTCTATCTCGGTGGACCGGATTTCCTGGCTGATAGCCCGTCCAAAGGGGAGAGAAATATAGTTGGCGTGATAAACTCCCTCGGTGAAGAAACCGGTAAGAAACTCCTAAAGACGAGAAGGCTGGCCCACGAGGCGATAGAGATAATCGGAGGGCATCAAGTCCACCCGGTTACCGGGACGCCCGGAGGATTGACAAAGGGAGTGGATTCCAGCCAGCGGGAGAAACTGGAATCGATCGGGAAATCCGTTCTCGATTTTGCCCACGAAATCATGGATCTTTTCCACGAAAAGGTAATCGAAACCGAAAAGTTCGGCACTTTAATGGATGATCCCGGACTTTCCCTGGAGAGTTACTACATGGGACTGACCGATGAGGTGGGAGAGGTCTCTTTTTACAACGGTAATATAAAGATCGTAGATCCCTCTGGTGAAGAGTACGCGGTAGCAGGTCCGGATGAAACAATGAGCATGTTAGAAGAAAGAGTGGAGCCCTGGACTTACGTCAAGTTCCCCTATCTGAAAGACGTCGGGTGGAACGACTTTCGAGCGGGGAAAGAGAGCGGTATCTTCCGGGTCGGGCCGCTAGCCAGGTTGAACGTTGCCGATGGAATGAAGACGGAGCTGGCTCAAGAGGAGTACGAGAGATACCTGGAACACTTCGGCGGAAAGCCGGTACATCAAACTTATGCCTACCACTGGGCCAGATTGATCGAATTGATCCAGGCGGCGGAAAGGGTAAATGAACTAGCTAGTCGGGAAGAGCTTACCGGGGACGACCTGCGATCCAGCCTAAATGGACCAGGGGAAGGCGTCGGCGCTATAGAAGCAGCCCGGGGCACGTTATTCCACCATTACCGGCTCGACGAAGATGGACTGGTAAAAGCGGCAAACATGATTGTCCCGTCGACCAGCAACAGCGCCGCTCTTTCCATTTCTATCAAACAGGCGGCCGAGGAAGCCATTGAAGGTGGAGAAATCAGCGAAGAAGCATTAAACCGGGTGGAGATGGGATTCAGACCCTACGATCCCTGTCTGGCCTGCGCCACCCACAGCGTGGACGGCGGATTAGATATTGGTTTGAGTATCTACAATGACGAAGGAAAACTGGTCGAGGAAATTGAGAGGTAATTCCGCGGATAATATTAGAGGTGCTAAGCTATGACGAGCTTTTTTGGTAACCTTTCGACAAAACCGCAGGCGATTTCCCCAGCGAGGAAATCGCTGCTTCCGATCTCGGCCTCGCTCTCCGCTCTTTCAGAGAAAGAGCGGAACCATGCCCGCTCGGCCTCCGATAGGATTTTCCTGAAAGGTTACCAAAAATCTCGTCTTCCATACGAGAACCCCAAGTCAATTCGAACGTACGAGTTATATTGGAAGAAACTTAAAGAGAAGGGGGCATTATGAATTTAACCAACTCCAACCGGGAATTGACGGCTGAAGTAGAGGAGTTGAGCGGGGAAAACGTCTATTCCTGTTACCAGTGCGGCAAGTGTTCTG
>CAZWZR010000103.1:0-6360 GCA_964638365.1 uncultured Thermotogae bacterium
ATGCCAGATAGGGACTGCACCCTGATATAGGGTCAACTGATCCCTACTTTATCCATGTATTTGTAGTAAACTGTTGTCGGAGCCCCGGTAATGTGCTAAACTTGGCTAAAGTAATTTTATAATCCACAAGGGTGTTTTGGTAAGTACGATGAAGAAGATCATTCGTAAGACGGAAGTGGCCAGTGGTGTTTGCGAGTACCAGGTAGAGGCACCGCTTATAGCCGAGTCCCATCAAGCCGGGCAGTTCGTCGTACTGAGACTTCATGAGAAAGGAGAACGGTTCCCCCTCACGATTGCGAAGTCGGATACTGATAGGGGGAGCATAACCCTGGTAGTCCAGTCCGCGGGCAAATCTACGATGGAGTTAAACAACGACTTCTCAGAGGGTGACGAAATTCGTGACCTGGCCGGACCGCTAGGAAACCCTTCGGAAATAGAGACCTATGGAGACGTAGCCGTAATCGGGGGCGGAGTCGGGATAGCGTTGATCTATCCGGTGGCAAGAGCTCTCTCAGAAGCGGGAAACCGCGTTATATCGATAATTGGTGCTCAATCGAAGGATAAACTGTTTTACCAGGATAAGATCGGGGAGATAAGCGACGAACTAGTCGTAACTACCGACGACGGCTCCGTCGGGAAAGAGGGTTTTACGAGCGAGGCATTTCGGGAGTTGCTTGAACGAACCCGAATAGATAAATCCTGGGCGATCGGTCCGGTTCCTATGATGAGGGCCTGTGACCGTGTGGCCGAAGAGGGCGGTACGGAGCTGGTGGTGAGTCTGAATACGATAATGGTTGACGGCACGGGTATGTGTGGCGGCTGCCGGGTGGAGGTCGACGGCGAGGCCAAATTTGCCTGCGTTGACGGACCCGAATTCGTCGCCGAATCCGTCGATTTTGAGTTACTGTCTCAGCGGATCGAGACCTATGAAGAAGAGGAGGAATGCGTCCTTGAGAGGTATCTGGAAGGTGATGACGGATGAGCATAGAAGAGGAATCCGTTCCCATGCCGGAAAGGGATCCGCTGGAGCGTGTAGACAACTTCAATGAGGTTCCTAAGGGGTACGACGTTGAACTTGCCGTGAAAGAAGCAGGCCGTTGCCTGCAGTGTGATCCGGCTCCCTGTGTGGAAGGCTGTCCGGTGGGGGTCGATATACCCGGGTTTATAGATCGAATAAACAATAGGGATTTTCAGGGAGCAATTAATGAGATAAAGGAAACCAATAACCTGCCTGCCGTATGTGGCAGAGTATGTCCACAGGAAGAACAGTGCCAGAAAGTTTGTACTCTGGGTCAGAATTATGAACCGGTAGAGATCGGGCGATTAGAGCGGTTTGCTGCTGACTGGGAAAGGGAAAACGGAAAGGCCGACCCTTCTGTTGAAGAATTACGAGAAGGAAGGGTTGCCGTTGTCGGTTCCGGACCATCAGGCCTTACTGCCGCCTCTGACCTGAGAAAACAAGGTTACGAGGTTACGGTTTTCGAACAATTTCACCAGCCGGGAGGTGTGCTGGTCTACGGCATACCGGAGTTTCGACTGCCGAACGAAATAGTCGAAAGCGAAGTGGATCATCTGAGGAAGATGGGTGTAAGGATAGAGACAAATACCGTCGTAGGGCGCCTCTTTACCGTAAACGACTTGATTGCCGGGGATAAAGTGGATAATTATGACGCCGTCTTCCTGGGAACTGGCGCCGGCCTACCTTATTTCCTCGGTCTGCCGGGTGAGAACTTAAACGGAATATATTCCGCGAACGAGTTTCTCACCCGTGTCAACCTGATGAAGGCCTACAGATTTCCCGAATACGATACGCCCGTAAAGGTCGGAGACCGGGTTGCGACGATCGGCGGGGGTAACGTGGCCATGGACTCTGCCAGAACGGCACTGAGGCTGGGTGCTGAGGAATCGATGATCATCTACCGCAGGTCTGAGGAGCAGGCCCCGGCCCGTGAGGAAGAGATAGAGCACGCCCGTGAGGAAGGAGTAGACCTTCGTTTTCTCCGTAATCCGACCCGCTTCAAAGGCGATGATGGATGGGTCAACCGGGTAAAATGTGTAAAGACCGAGCTGGGGGAACCGGATAGCTCGGGTCGCCCCAGTCCGGAAACAATAGAGGGTTCGGAGTTCGATCTTCCGGTGGATAACGTGATAATGGCCGTTGGTACTTCCCCGCATCCGCTGGTGCCGAGAACTACTGACGGTCTGGAAACGGGTGATAGAGGGACTATACGGGCGAACCAGAGCGGGAGAACCTCAAAGAAAGGAGTCTGGGCAGGTGGAGATATCGTTACCGGTGCGGCGACGGTTATAAAGGCCATGGGGGCGGGAAAGACCGCTGCAGCGGATATCCACGAATGGCTAGCCAACCCGAAAAAGAGCTGGAAGCTTTAACGCCCGCCGCCAAAAACAGGAATTACTGAGTTAGGGGTCCGTCAGGTAAAATAGTCCGGCCAGTGTTTTTCCGTCCTTGATCTCTCCCGCTTTCGCCCTGTTGAACATCTCTTCCCGCGTAAATTCCCCGACTCGGAGGTTTTCGTCCTCCGGGCTCTCGACCCGTTTCGGGTCTTCCACTTTCTCCAGTCCTGAAGCCAGGTAAAGTGATAGTACCTCGTCGGAGTACCCCGGAGAGGTGTAAAGGTCTACTTTCTTTTCCAGTTTTGAAGGTCTGTATCGAGTCTCCTCGATTAACTCCCGTCTGGCACACTCTTCTCTTGTTTCTCCTTCTTCCAGGGTGCCGGCTGGAAATTCCCAGACCGTTTCAGCGACTGGTTCGCGGTACTGTTTGACCAAAACCAGTTTGTCGGTACCATCTTCAGTAATAGAAGGGACTACCACGACCCCTCCTGGGTGATGGACGACTTCTCTACGTCCCTTTCGGCCTTCGGGATCCCGGACTTCATTGATGGATATTTCGAGTAAGTTACCGGAAAATACCTCCTGTTTGTTAAGCGTAGTTTCTACCAGTCCGTGATCTTCGATTTGGTCGAAGTCAGTCATACAGTTCCTATGGACGAATTTTCGTTCACGAAATCCTCTACACTCTAACTCTTTCGGCCGCCTCGTGGCCTTTTTCAAGTGCCTTTTTGTTTATATCCACAAATTTGCCTTTGCCCGATTCTTCTAACATCAGTTCCATACCGGTTTTAATTGCGGATAGAGAAAGGGCCTCCGTTGCCCTGACCCAGGCTCCTAGCCCCACCATGTTAAGTACTTTCTGGTTGCCGAGGTCCTTGGCGATATCGTTAAGTGGCACGGGGACGGTAGTTTCATCGGAATTGAACTCATCGATCAGGGAACTGTTTAGTACCGTCACTCCTCCCTCCTTAACTTTGGGACCGAATTTGTCGAGAGAAGGTTCGTTAAAGGCAATCAAAGCAGAGGGTTCGTTGACAACTGGCGATCCAATTAGCTCGGAGGATATTATCGCGGTACAGTTCGCCGTACCGCCCCGCATTTCCGGACCATAGGAAGGTAACCAGGTAACTTCCAGACCCTCTTCCATTCCGGACCTAGCAATGATCTTTCCCGTCAGAATGACTCCCTGTCCGCCAAAGCCGGATACTATGGTCGAGTATTCTTCCATGATTATCCCCTCACGTCCTGTCGATTATATCCCCGAGAGGATAAACTTCTTCCACTTGTTCCTTTATTCTCTCGTTTGCCTCCACCGGATCCATGCCCCAGTTTATCGGACAGGCTGATAGCAATTCTACCATGGCGTAACCTTCTTCGTCCATCTGAATCTGAAAGGCCTTTTTGATTGCCTTCTTGGCCTGGTCTATCCTTCTCACGTCGTAAACCGCCTGTCTTGTGATGTACGTCGGGCCGTCCAGTTCGGCGAGCATCTCCGACATCTTTATGGGGTAACCGTAATCCTTTGCCGACCGACCCTGAGGTGTCGTGGTCGTCTTCTGATCCAGCAAAGTGGTTGGTGCCATCTCTCCGCCCGTCATACCGTACAGCGTATTGTTGACGAAGAAAACGGTTATATTTTCTCCCCTGTTGGCGGCATGGGTCGAGTTGTTGGTTCCTATCGAAGCGAAGTCGCCGTCTCCCTGGTAGGCAAATACGTTTAAGTCAGGCCGGGATCTCTTTACGCCGGTTGCAACAGCCGATACCCGGCCGTGAGCCGGCTGAATTACGTCCACGTCAAACCATTTATATAGGAAGACCGAGCAACCGACGGGTGCTGTTCCAACTGTGGAATCCTGGATTCCCAGTTCGTCGATCGCCTCCGCGATGAGTCGATTTATCACTCCGTGATGACAGCCCGGGCAATAGCTGAATTCCTCATCGTTCAGACTATCGGGACTGTCGAAAACCTTTTTCATATCGGATGTTTCTTCGGCTATGGCCTCTTTAGACATGTTTCTTTACCTCCTCGACTATCCTATCCGGGGTAGGAACGACCCCTCCCATCTCCCCGTAAAAGGGAGTATTTACCCCTGATTCCACTGCTAAACGGACGTCTTCCACCATCTGACCGGAATTCATCTCCAGTGTCATTACGGTGTCTACTTTTTCACTGAGTTCTTTTAGCGGTTTGCCGGGAAATGGCCAGAGAGTAACGGGACGAAATATACCGGCGTCTATCCCCTCTTCCCTGGCGAGCCTGCGGGCCGATCTGGCTATCCTGGCCACCGTTCCAAATGCTACGAGGAGTATATCCGGGTCTTCCGTTCCGATCCTTTCGTATCGCGTTTCTTCCGCCTCAATTCTTGAATACTTTTCCTGCAGGCCTTGATTGAGTGATTTTAAATCCTCCGCCCCAAGGGCGAAACTCCTGACTACATTGGGTTCTCGACCATTGGTCCCCGTTGTGGCCCAGGGTTTCTCCGGAATTTCGGATGGGTCGACTTTCTCGGGTAGCTCGACTGGTTCCATCATCTGACCGATCATCCCGTCCGCCAGCACCACGACCGGTATCCTGTAACTATCGGCCAGATCGAAGGCCTCGAATGTCAGTTCGGCGGCTTCGGGAACCGTCGAAGGGGCAAGCACGATCAACCTGTAATCTCCGTGTCCGCCGCCTTTTGTCGTTTGAAAGTAATCACCCTGTGCGGGTTGAATGTTACCCAGCCCGGGACCGCCCCGCATGATGTTGACTATGACCGCGGGAAGTTCGGCGCCGGCAAGGTAAGAAATTCCCTCCTGTTTTAAACTTATTCCGGGACTACTGGACGAAGTCATCGTCCTCTCCCCGGCCGATGATGCTCCATATACCATGTTTATCGCACCGATCTCGCTCTCCGCCTGGAGAAACGTACCGTCTTCCTGTTCCGGCATATGATTTGCCATCCACTGCAGCAGTTCCGCCTGGGGAGTAATTGGATAGGCGAAGTAATTTCTGCAGCCAGCCCTTATGGCTGCTTCGGCGATGGCTTCGTTACCCCGGAGTAGTTTTTTATCCCCCATTAGACTCCCTCCTTCTGCTTCTGGTAAACGGTCAAAGCTAAGTCAGGACAGACCTTGCCGCAAAAACCACAGCCCACGCAGTCCCCGGGGTTTTCCACCGTCACGTAGTTATAACCGCTCGAGTTAAAGTCGTCGGAAAAAGACAGGACGTCCTGCGGGCAGGCTTCTATGCATAGCCCACACCCCTTACATCGTTCTTCATTTACGTCCACTTTACCCCTCGGCATGATAAACCCTCCTGGATGTTTATACTGTCCAGAAATCTACGTTTAGTCGCTCCTTTCGATTGCCCTTGATCTCCTCCAGGGTTTCGTCTACTTCGGAAAACCATTCCTCGAGTTCCTCGGATATTTCTGGTTTCTCAGGTTTGTCCTCCTGGTTTTGTCTTTCGTCCGATACGTTTTTCAGGTACTTATCCGGCTTCTCCTGGAAATCATCCCGGGAAAACAGTTTTACCAGGGTGACCCGAAATTCTCCCTCTTCTGTTTGCTCGTCAACTTTTACCTTTACTTCAGAGCCCTCCTCGATATTTGAACCCTGAACTCCTTCTACTATAGACTCTTCCGGGGCGAAACCCGTGACCTCGTTGCACAATGAAATAACGTAACCGTCCTTTCGGACCTCTTCCACGACGCCAGTTACTTCTTCACCAACTCTGATATCCATTATACCACCAACCCTCAGGGCTAAAATTAGCGCGGCTTACAACTGATTATACTTCTCACCCTTAATGAGTTCAAAAAGCTATTCCTGATTAGATTATGGCCTAATTGTCAATTTATTACAGTTTCCGTCAAAACTGGTTTAAAACGGCCTAATGTCGAGTTTAATGAATATATAATTTTATATAAATTAGGATACAACATCGGATAATGAAAAATGTCACTTTTCTCATTTCTTTCACCATATTAGATTTTTCTTAGATTTAACCACGACGAACTTGAA